>JBHOQZ010000132.1:0-2876 GCA_042408635.1 Chloroflexota bacterium | reverse complement strand
GGCCTGGGCGGGCGACGCCGCGGGTGCCGAGCTGGGCGCACCGCCGGGCGAGCAGGCGAGGGTGACGAGCGCGAAAACGGCGGTCACGGTGAGCAGAGCGTGGGCGTGCAGGCGCGTGCGCGTTCCCATCGAGCGGTGTCTCCTCGCGTCAAAGCATTCAAGTCGGAGCGTGAGATGCCGTTGACGCTGCACCGCGTCGGCGCGTACCCAGGCTACCCCGCACTGGACGCGCCCGATCGGCCCGGCTCCCCCGGGCCCGGTCGAGATGTTTCGCGCACTATACAAACGCCTCGCTCGCCTGTCAAATCGCCCGACAAGCGCGCCCTGCGGGCCGATCCGCCGCCACGGCCACCGGCTCAGCGCGTTCGCTTGCCCGATCCCCTCCAGGCTGCCATGCACGTCGTTGGTCGGGATGGCTTTCGCTGGCAGCCGAGGTTGGCCGCATCCGGTTTGCTCAGTTCAGCCGGGACGCGTCGGAACTGGTCGAACGCGTCGCCACGACGGTCTGCCATTCGCCTGTGCCCTAGGTGCCGGCGGCGAGGGCCTCGCGCACCAGGCGGGCTTAGAGCTCGGCGCGGGCCGCGAGCAGCGCTTGGCCGATCTCGGCGCTCGAACCGTGCGGGTCGCCGAAGATGCCGTTGGGAGAGATCTGCTCGGTCTTCCACCGGAAGCCGGCCCCGCTCACCAGTTCGCTCTGGTCGGCGTCGCTGCCGGCTCCCAGGACCTCGCGCATGCGCGCCTGGGTGTCCCCGACGAAGCCGCGCTCGAAGCGGCCGGTGTCGACCAGCTCGGGCCGCCCGACCATCACCATCGAGGTCTCGCTCAGGCCAGCGTGGCTGCCGCCGTGCTCGAGCGAGATGCCGCGCGGCTCGAGCACCCGCCGCGCCGCCTCGTTGGCCGCCGCCCGGTCGAAGGGGGCGAGCACCCGTGCGCCGTACTTGCGGTCGAGGCGCTCGCCGGCCTCGCGCACGAAGGTGATGTTGCCGCCGTGGGTGGCGATCAGCACAATCGTCTTGAAGCCGTGCTTAGCGAGGCACTCGACGTAGGCCGCCATGAGCGCGTGGAGCACCTCGCTCGGGATCGAGATCGTGCCGGGGAAGTTCATGTGGTGCTCGGAGCAGCCCGGTCGGATCACGGGCGCCACCAGCGCGTCGCCCAGCTTCTGTGCCACCCGCTCGCCTAGCAGGTAGCCGATGAGGGTGTCGGTCACGGTGGGTAGGTGGGGCCCGTGCTGCTCGATCGAGGCGACGCAGACGACGCAGGTCGTCTTGCCGCCCTCGATTGCCGCCTTGATCTGCGGCCAGGTCATCTCCTCGGTGAACAGCGTCGCCCTCGTCCCGTTCTCCCTTCCGCGCTCAGCTTCGACCCGAATGCTACTACCTCTGCCCCGCGGCTGCCGCGTGGCCCGGCTGGTCCGTGGGCTATAATGTGGCGGTCCGAATGGCCACGCCGTGCGCTCGGGTCCGGGGATCCGGGGCGGTGTGCGCCCAGAGATGGGGCAGGGGAGGCACCGGGTGACGACAGCGGAGCGCGCGCCGCGCGAGGCCGGGACGCAGACCACGCCGGAGTACGCGCGCCTGATCTACGAGGGGCTGCGGCGCAACCACATCCGGGCGATCGCCCATCTACCCGACGCCACGATGGCGCCGATCATCGCGCTGGTCGAGGCCGACGACTTCTTCACTGTGACGCGGCTCGCGCGCGAAGAGGAGGGGGTGGGTGTGCTGGCTGGCGCCTACTTGGGCGGCCAGCGTGGCGCCCTCCTCTTCCAGACGAGCGGCCTGGGCAACATGGTCAACGGGCTGGCGGGGCTGGCGGTCGCCTACCAGATCCCGATGCTGCTCATCGCCAGCCCGCGCGGTGTGCTGGGCGAGCACAACCCGGCGCAGCTTCCCATGGGGCGCGCCGTGCCCAAGGTGCTTGATGCGCTCACCATCCCGACCTACTGGTTGCAGGAGGAGGCGCGCATCCCACGCTTCATGGACATGGGCGCGCGCGGCGCGTTCTCCTCGAACACGCCGGTGGCGCTCATCATCGACACGCTCCTGACGGGGGGCAAGAGTGGATAGGGCGACGGCCGCGCGGGTGATCGCGGAGGGCCTGGGCGAGGCGCTGGTGGTCTCGAGTCTGGGCACGCCCAGCTTCGACCTCTACGGCGCGACCGGGCCGCGCGACCTCAACTTCTATGTCTGGGCATCCATGGGGCTCGCCACCTCGGTCGGGCTCGGCCTCGCCCTCGCCCAGCCGGATCGGCGCGTCCTCGTCGTCGACGGGGACGGCTCGGCGCTGATGAACCTGAACGCCTTCGCCACGATCGGAGCCCGGCGGCCGAAGAACCTCGCCATCGTCGTCCTCGACGACGGCCTCTACCGGGAGACGGGTGGCCAGCCCACCGCCACGGCGCAGGGGGTCGACCTGGCGGGCGTCGGCCGGGCCACCGGTTTCGCCTTCGACCGCACCGTGCGCGATCCCGAAGCGCTGCGCGCGGCGCTGGCCGAGGCCGCCCGGACGGAGGGCCCGGCGCTGGTCGTGGCGAAGGTGGAGGGCCCCGGCTCGAAGGCGCGCCCGCCCCGCGACCCGCTCTTCGTGAAGCACACGTTCATGCGGGCGCTGGGCACCGAGCCCGAGACGCTGATCCGCGGCCGGGTGGGCTAGGCGACGCGCCGGCTCGGCACGCCGGTGCCGGGCGATAGCAGGCTCGGGACCGGCGTCCCGAGCAGCAGGTGGGTTGGCTCGTGCTGGAGGTCAACAAGCTGGTGCGCGACCGCCCCCGACCTCATCCGGGGTCAGGGCCGGCGCTGCACCGTGCGGGTGCTCGACGCGACCGAGTACCGGGCGGCGCTCGACCGGAAGCTGGCGGAGGAGGTCGACGAGTA
>JBHOQZ010000130.1:0-3033 GCA_042408635.1 Chloroflexota bacterium | reverse complement strand
TCCACTCGCGGGTGCGCGAGAGCGCGGGCCTGGCGGCGCGCAAGGTGCCGGTCGGCGAAGCATACCTGCGCGGCATCGCCGAGCGCCCGCCCGATCGGCCCGAGATCCGCGAGATCTGGGGACGAGACGGCCGCCGGTTCGGCCTGCTGCCGCTCCCCGGCAACCGCACCTACTTCTACTGCTCGGTGCCGCTCGGCCGGTGGCAGGCGATCCGGGCGGGCGAGCTCGACCGCTGGGTTGCGGGCTGGCGCCCGTTCGGGGCCGAGGTCGTGGCGACGCTGCGGGCCGTGCGCGACTGGGACACTGTCAGCTACGACGAGCTCTTCGAGCTCCACGCCGAGCGCTGGACCGCCTCACCCGTCTTCCTGATCGGCGACGCCGTCCACGCCATGACGCCGAATCTCGGCCAGGGCGCGAACTCGGCGATGGTGGACGCGGTCGTCCTGGTGCGGCTGCTGGCCCAGGCCGAGGCCAGCCCGGCCGGGCTGGCGGGCGCCGGGGCAACGTTCGAGAACCTGCGCCGGCCGTTCGTGACGCGCACGCAGCGGGCCGCCCACCTGATGGGCAAGCTCGCTGGCATCACCGCGCCACCGCTGCGCCGGCTGCGAGACACCGCGCTGCGCCTGGCGGACCGGATCCCCGCGCTGGGCGACGCCAACCTGCCGCTGATCGCGGGATGGAACCCCGCCGAGAATCGCTACCTCGTCCACCCACTGCCGGCACGCGCTGCCACGCGAACCGCCAGGAGGGAGCGGACACCCGGATCGGTGGAGTGACGGGCCAGCCCGCGCACCGTGTCGCCTGGCGGGCCGGTCCGGCGCGCGGCCGAAACGCCGGTCAGGCAGCGGTGAACGGCACGCCGGCGGCGGACCGCGACCGGCAGATCGTCCAGCCGGGACGTCACCGCGGGGTGAGGCGCTCGGGGATGCCCAGCTCCTCGGCCAGCCGGTTGAGGTCGTCGAGGATCTCGGGGTCGAGTTCGAGGCCATCGCGCAGCCGGGCCTGCGTGCGGCGGTGCTCGACCTCGCCCGGCACCAGCACTTCGCCGAAGCCGGGTCGCGGCTCCGCCTGCTTCACCTGCTCGATCAGTTGCCCGAGGCGCGCGTAGAACTCGGCGATGGGCATGAAGCGCTTGATGTCGAGCGCGAGCATGGCGTGGCCGACGTCGTGGTTCATCGGGTCGCGATAGGGGGCCAGGCCGAACGCCGCGCCAGTCAGCACGCCGCAAAGGACGTCGGTCATGAATGAGAGCCCCGAGCCCTTGAAGCCGCCGATCGGCAGCAGCGCGCCCAGCAGCACCGCCGCCGGGTCGGTGCTCGCCTCGCCCTCGGGGGTGAGCGCCCAGTCGGGCGGGATCGGTTTCCCCTCGCGCAGGTGCCAGCGGATCATCCCCTTGCCCGACGTCGTGAGCGCGATATCGAGCGTGAGGGGGAAGGGGCCGCCGGTCGGCACCGCGATGCCCCAGGGGTTGGTGCCGAGTACGGCGGTGCGCGCGCCGTAGGGCGCCATCTCCGGGCCGGCGTTGGTCATGCACAGGCCGATCTGCTCGTGGGCGAGCGCGCGCATCGCGGGGTAGCTCGCCATGCCGAGGTGGTTCGAGTGGCGCACGAACGCCATTCCGATCCCCTGCCTGGCGGCTTTGGCGATGGCCAGGTCCATGGCGCGGACTGCATTCACCTGGCCGAGCCCGTTCTGCCCGTCGAGCAGCACCATCGCCTCGGTCTCGACCACGACCACGGGTTCGACGCCCAGGCGGATCTCCCCGTTTCGGATGCGGGTCGCGTAACCGCGCAGCCGCCTGAGCCCCTGGCCCTGGCCGGGCAACGCGCGCAACTCGGCGTTCATCAGCCCGCCAGCCAGGATCGGCACGTTGGGCTCACCCACGCCCAGCGCCCGAAACACCGCCTCAGCGAATTGCCGCGCCGACTCAACCGGCACCCGCCGCACCGCGATCCCTGCACTCACCGGTCGCCCCCCACTCGGTCTCATCTGCCGCGACCATGATAGCGCGCGAGAACCGATCAGTAGGCCGCGGGCGAGGCCGGGCGAGCTCCCTACGCGCGTCGCGCGCGCGCCATCACCAGGACGCCGACCATCATGTAGCCCAGCCCGACAAGCCAGACCATGAGCAAGTTGGAGCGATAGGTGCGCTCACCGAGGGGGTAGCGCCGGGCGAGTCCGAGGTTCGCCCGCGCCACCGCATCCCGCTTCACGAGCAGGGCCAGACCAATCAGCTCGAGCACGCCCCCGAGGGGCAATTGCACGTAGTCACCTTCCATTCGCCGATCACCTCCTCCCTGCACCCGGCCAATCCTATCCGTTTCCGGCAGCAATGCAATCAAGATTTTGTAAAGAAGCGGACGGGTTTCCCTGCCAGGGGCCCGAGGCGGGTGACTCCGACGCTACCGCTCGGGCGGCAGTCGGGGCGGCCGCCAGGGGGGCGAGCGGCTGACGGGGGTGCCTCAGACGTAGCGCTTGCGCGCCGGCACGGCGGTGCAGGCAGCCGTGGCTGCATCCAGGGCCGCGAGGAACACCAGGTGCTGGTCGATCAGGCCCATGTAACCGGCGGGCGCGCGCTCGACCAGGTGAGCGCCGGGGATGGCCCGCGCGATCGTCTCGCCCGCCTCGAGCACCGGGAGGTGGGCGCGGTTGCCGGTGACGACGAGCGCGGGCACCGGGATCGCCCCGAGCACATCCGACGCGTCCCAGCGCATCATCGCGAGCATGCCGCGCGCGACCACGGCCGGTGATGCGAGCGGCGGCGCATCAGCGGGACCGTACTGCTCGACGTGGAGCTGCGCCCCGTCGACACCTGCCAGCCGCACGACCTCCCCGCCGCGCTCCATGCGTGGCTCGTCGGGCTGGCGGCGGAACAGGAGCAGGAAGACGGGGCGGCCGACGAGCGAGAGCAGCGTGAGCGCGACGCCGCCCACCAGGTACACCGTGCCCACCAGCGCACCGACGTACCAGGCATAGATCAGATAGAACCCACCGCGCAGGGCGGCCAGCGACAGCAGCCCGAACACCCAGGCC
>JBHOQZ010000129.1:0-20368 GCA_042408635.1 Chloroflexota bacterium | reverse complement strand
CCCCGTCGCCCGCACCTGCGCCCACGACCGCGGCTCCCCCGCCGACCACCGCGTCGCCGGCACCCACGGCCGTCGCGGTCGTCTCGCCGACGCGGCTCGCCTCACCCACACCCGCCGCCGCGACCTCCCCGACCGCCTCGCCGGCGCCTTCGCCGGCGGCCGCCGCTTCCCCGGTCCCTTCGCGCTCCCCTTCGCCCTCCCCCTCGCCCGCGATCTCGCCCACGCGCCTAGCATCGCCCTCGCCCGCGGCGGCGCCGGCCGGCCCGGTCGAGACGGTCAGGGTGGCGCACGCGCCCTCGCTCCTGTTCGCGCCGCTCTACCTCGCGATCGACAAGGGGTACTTCCGCGAGCTCGGGATCGATGTTCAGCTCGAGGCCGTCACGGCCGGACAGGACGCGGCCGCCCTCACCGCCGCCGGGCAGCTCGACGCGACCGTCGCCGGCTTCGCCGTCGCCACCTTCAACGGCATCCAGCGCGGGCTCGATCTGCGGATCGTGGCCTCGATGGCCAAGCAGCCGCTCCAGGGGATCCCCTCGCCCCTGATGGTCCGCAAGGACCTGATCGAGAGCGGCCAGGTCAAGACGGTCGCCGACCTCAAGGGGCGCAAGGTGGGCATCGCCGGTGGCAACGGCAGCACCGGTAGCTACTACCTGGCGGTGAAGCTGCGCGAGGCCGGGCTGACGCTGAACGACGTCGAGATCGTAAATCTGGCCTTTCCCGACCAGGTCACCGGCCTGCGCCAGATGGCGATCGACGCCGCCTACCCGCCGGCGCCGTTCTCGACCCAGGTGCTCGATGAGGGGTTGGGCGAGGTGTTCGGCGGCCCGACGGCGCCCGGCCAGAGCGGCACTGGCGTGCTCTTCGGCGGGCAGTTCGTCAAGAACCGGCCCGAGGTGGCCGTGGGCGTCCTGATGGCGCTGGTGCGGGGCGCCCGCGACCTGCAGGGCGGCGGCTTCTACGCGCCCGAGAACCTCGCGATCTTCAGCCGGTACACGCGCCTGCCGGTCGAGACGCTGCGCGCCATCGAGGCCTACGAGTGGGACCCCAACCTGCGGCCGGACGTCAAAACCCTGCTCGACATGCAGAGCGTCTTCATCCAGAATGGGCTGCTGCGCTACAGTCCACCGCTCACGGCCGAGCGACTGGTCGACGAGGCGCTACTGGACCAGGCTCTCCAGCGTCTGGGCAGCCGCTGAGCCGGATCGCCCGGTCGAGCCGAGCGGATCCGAGCACCTGGACTCGGCAAACGCGGTAGACTTAGACTCTAACGCCCCTGCCAACGAGGTCGCCGGCCGAGATGCCGGCGGCCTCGTTGGCTTCCGCCGGCGGCCGGCCGGGTTGGCCGGTGCGCCGGCTACTCCGGCGCGGCACCGCGCGCGGTGTACCAGGAGGCGAGCGCGCAGGTGCCACCGAGCCAGCCGACCGCGAGGAGATAGACCGCCAGCCCCCCGAACCCCTGGTTGACCACGAGCCAGCCGCCGAGCGTCGAGGCACTCACCCAACCGATACCGTTGGTCGTCACGTTGAGCCCCAGCACGAGCCCCCGGACCTCGCGGGGCACCTGCGTGAGCGCGGTCATGAGCGGCGGCCGGCCCAGCGCCTCGACGCAGGTGTAGAGGAAGCCCAGCAGCACCGAGACGACGAGGCCGGGCTGCCAGAGCAGGAGCGGCAGGGCCAGGCAGCCCGTGCCGATCGAGGCCGCCGCGAAGAAGCGCGCCCCGGCGCCGAACCGGTCGGTGGCATTGCTGCCGAGCGTGTTGCCGACGAGGTTGCCCAGCGCCACCAGCGCCATCGGCAGCGCCAGCTCGCCCAGCGACAGTTGGTAGGTCGTGAGCAGATAAGTCGCCATGTAGATGGCGAAGCCGACGTAGCAGCCGCGCTCCATGCCGCTGGCGCCCAGCAGCAGGATGATGCGCCGGTCGAGCACGCGCCGCAGCGGCACCTTCGGCCCCTCGGCCGCGCCACGCGGCGCAGGGGCCGCCGGCACCATCCGCCAGACCACCACCGCGGCCAGAGCGGCGGCGATGCCCACCGCCGTGAAGGCGCCGCGCCAGCCGCCGAACGAGCCGACGATCGTCAGCAGCGGCACGCCGAGCACGAACGCGAGCGACTGGCCGGTGATGACCCAGCCGAGCGCCCGCCCACGCTGCTCCGGCGGCACGCGATCCGAGACGGTGGCGAAGACGGTGCCCATGTAGGAGCCGCCCCCGGCCCCCGCCAGGAGCTGCCAGGCTGCCGCCTGGGGATAGGTGCCGGCGTGGGCGAGCCCGAGCATGCCAGCGGCCAACAGCAGCAGGCCCCCCGTCAGCACAGGACGCCGGCCGATGCGGTCCGAGAGCGCGCCCGCGACCATCGACAGACCCGACCAGGTGATCGTGAGGATGGCGGCCAGGCTGGCGATGGCGCTGAGGTCGGTGGCCAGGTCGCGCGCCATGTCCAGCAGGAACGGCGAAAGCGACGAGCCCGTCCCTGAGACGGTGAATGTGGTGGCGCAGAGCGTGGCGAGCAGCACGGTGGGGGAGGCCACCGCCCGTTGCCGGCTCGTCAGGCCGCCGGCCCGCCCGGGTCGCGGCGCGGTGGTGCTGGGTGCAGGTGCCCGTTCACCCGCCACGGTCAAATGATGCCCTCGGCGCGCAGCGCCGCCCGCTCCGCGTCCGAGAGGCCGAGCAGGTCGCCGTACACCTCGTCGTTGTGCGCGCCGAGGGGCGGCCCGGCCCAGGCGATCGTGCCGGGTGCTTCCGCGAACTTCGGCACGACGCCCGGCTGCTTCACCGTCTCGCCGATTCGCTCGTCGAACACCTCGACGAGCATCTTACGTGCGGCGAAGTGGGGATCGGCGGCGATGTCGGCGATGGTGTAAATGCGCGAGGCCGGCACGCCCGCCGCGGCCAGGTGCGCCTCGATCGCGGCCGGCGTGCGCTCGCTCGTCCATTCGCCGATAATGCGGTCCAGCTCGGCCTGGTGGGTGGTCTCACCGCGGGCGGCGTTGGTGGCAAAGCGCGGGTCCTCCGCCAGCTCGGGGCGGCCGATCGCGGCGCAGAGCCGCCGGAAGACGGTGTCGGCGTTGCCGCCGATCACTACATACTCGCCGCCGAGCGCCGGGTAGACGTTCGACGGCGCGATGTTGGGCACGCGCGAGCCGTAGCGGCCGCGCACCACTCCCAGCTTGTCGTACTCGAGCAGCGTGCTCTCGAGCACCGAGAACACCGCCTCGTAGATCGCCACGTCTACTACGTCGCCGTGACCGGCGCCGTGGTCGCGGCGGTAGAGCGCGGCCAGCGCGCCGAGCGCGCCGTAGAGCGCCGCGAGCTGATCGCCGATGCTCACGCCTGAGCGCACCGGCGGGCCGTCGGGGAAGCCTGTCAGGTGGCGCAGCCCGCCCATCGATTCGGCGGCGGCGCCGAAGCCGGCCCGGGTGCGGTACGGCCCGGTCTGCCCGTAGCCCGAGACGCGCACGAGCACCAGGCGGGGGTTGAGCTCGCGCAGCCGCTCGGGTCCGAGGCTCCAACCCTCGAGCGTGCCCGGTCGAAAGTTCTCGATCAGCACGTCCGCGCGCTCGACGAGGCGTGCGAGGAGCGCCTGACCGGCCGGGCGGCGCAGGTCGAGGGTAATCGCCTTCTTGTTGCGCCCCATCAGCGACCACCAGAGCCCCACGCCGCGGTAGCGCGCTCCCCACTCGCGGAGCTGGTCACCGCCGCCCGGCGGCTCGACCTTGATCACCTCGGCGCCCCAGTCGGCGAGCAGGTGGGCGCAGAACGGCCCGGCGATGAAGGCCCCGGTTTCGATCACCCGCATGCCGGCCAATGGCCCCTGGCCGGGCGGCCCGGCGCCGGACGGCGTGGACTGTGTCGGCGCGGGCACGCGGCTAGCTCCCGGCGCGCGCCGGCTCGGGCGCGACGTGGATCATGTGGCCGGGCACGTCGCGGCCGAGCGTGTCGCGCATCAGGCGAGCCGCGTCGAGCAGCCGGTCGAGATCGATCCCGGTCTCGATGCCCATGGCGTGCAGCATGTTCACCAGGTCCTCGGTGGCGATGTTGCCGGTGGGGCCCGGCGCAATGGGGCAGCCGCCCACCCCGCCGACCGCCGCGTCGAAGCGGTCGGCGCCGGCCTGGAGCGCGGCCAGCACGTTCGCCAGGCCCATGCCGCGCGTGTCGTGGAAGTGGAGGAAGATCGGGATGCCGCGGTAGCGCTCGCGGACCTGGCAGACGAGGTCGAAGACCTGGCGCGGGTTGGCAACGCCGATCGTGTCGGCGATGCCCAGCTCGGTCGCGCCGCGCTCGATGTAGCCGTCGGCGACGCGGAAGACCTGCTCGGGGGTGACGGGCCCGTCGTAGGGACAGCCGAAGCTCCCGGCGACGGCGCCCCCGACGCCCGCGCCGATGTCGCGCGCGATCCGCACCACCTCGGCGAAGTCGGCGAGCGACTCGGCGATGCTGCGCCGTACGTTCGCCTGGTTGAACGATTCGGTCGACGAGGTGACGTACACGATCTCGTCGGGGCGCACCTCGGCCGCGCGGCGCGCGCCGACGGCGTTGGGCACCAGCACGGTGTAGACGGTGCCTGGGCGGCGGGTGATGCCCTGCATCACCTCGAGTGCATCGCGCATCTGGGGCACGTGGCCGGGGTGGGCGAACGAGATCGCCTCGATCCGGGGCACGCCCGCCGCCGCGAACGCCTCGATCAGCTCAATCTTACGCTCGGTCGGCACATACGCCTCGCGCTGGAGGCCGTCGCGCGTGCCGACCTCCGTCACCAGCACCCGCTTCGGTAGGCTATTCATCGCCGCCACTCCTGTCCACGTCGTTCTTCGCCCCTGCTAGCGCCGCTGCGGCCGCCGATCTGGTGCTCACCGGCGCGTTCTCCTCGAAGGTCCACCTCGTCCGTCACCGCATGCTAGCGCCGCTGGAACGGCACGGTCAACCCACGCGTTTTGACGCGTCTCGAATCTTCCGGGCGACACACACCGGGCCGCGCAGTGCTCAAATAGAGGTTGCCGAATTGACGCCGAGGTAGCCAGATCCCACCCGCCGGGCACTCCAACGGCAAGTGGGTACCCGGCGGGTGGGGTACCTAGAGCAGGCTGAGGAGCGGGCATCCTGGCCCCGTTGACGGGGCTTCGCATCCTCAGCGTTGGCGTTATGGAAGTTGCGGCAGTCACGCGGAGAATGCGGTCGGCGGGTTGATGCCCGCCGGCCGCCCGAGGGTTATGGAAGTCGCGCAAAGAGTGCGGGCATTTTCGCCGGCCGGCTGATGCCGGCTCAACGGGCGGTCGTCCCAGCCCCCGGAGCCGCGCGGGGGTTGACCCCCGCGCTGAGGCTGCGAAGCCGGCTGAAGCCGGCTGAGAGGTGCCCGTCCCAGCCCCCGCAGGGGGCTTCGCAGACTGAGCCCGGGGGTTCACCCCCGGGCGGTCTGGCGGACGCGGCCGGCGCGTGGCCCCATCCGCAAGCGGGTGCCCGGCGGGCCACAGGCCGCCGTCCGCATCTCCGCGTGAATTCCGCAACCTCCATCACCTCCGGGCGGCCGGGCGGACGTGGCGACCGCGGCGCCACCCGCCGGGTACCCGCTTGCGGATGGGGTACCCGGCGCGCTTCAGCCCGTCGAACCCTCCCCCCTTAATTCCGCAACCTCTATCACCCTCCGGGCGGCCGGCCGGGGAGGCCAGCATCACCCGAAACGGCGTTGACCCGGCTTGACAGCGCCGCCGGGCCGGCTTACGCTGGCCGGCGGCCTGCCGTCGAAAGTCGGGGCGCGCGCTCGACGACCGGGGCGTCACCCACGCCTCGGCGCGTCGGCCTGGCCCTGTCGCGGCGCGAGCGGCAACGTCGGCCAGGCCGGGTGACGCGGGCAAACGGGGGCGAACGGGGAGGATGTGGTGGTGGACCGCTGGGCTCGGCGCGGGCCCGGTCTATCTGCTGATGCAGTCCGGCCTCGCCTTTGGCTTCGGGCTCGTGTTCACGGTCTCGGCGGTCTACCGGATCCGGTGGGCTGGGCTGGACCCGCTGCAACTGGTGCTGGTCGGCACCGCGCTCGAGGCCGCGGCCTTCCTGTTCGAGGTGCCGACCGGGGTGGTTGCCGATACGTTCAGCCGGCGCCTCTCGATCATTGTTGGCGTGGTGCTGCTCGGGGCCGCCTTCATTCTCGAGGGGCTCGTGCCCTGGTTTCCCGTGATCCTGCTCGCGCAGGTCGTCTCCGGCCTCGGCTACACCTTCACCAGCGGCGCCACCGAGGCGTGGCTCGCCGACGAGGTGGGGGAGGAGCGCGTCGGCGCGCTCTACCTGCGGGGTGCCCAGGCCGCCCAGGCGGCCGGCATCGCCGGCACGCTGGCGAGCGTCGCGCTCGCCTCGGTCCAGCTCAATGTGCCGATGGTGCTGGGCGGCGGGCTGGTCCTGGTGGTGGCCACGTACCTGGTGGTGGCGATGCCCGAGCGCGGCTTTCGGCCGGCAGCGCGGGCAGAGCGCGCGACCTGGAGCGCGCTGTTCGCGACCTTCACGGCGGGGCTGGGCGTGGTGCGCCGCAGCCCGCTCCTGCTCACGCTCATGGCAATCACCGCGTTCTGGGGCGCCTCGAGCGAGGGGTTCGACCGGCTCTGGGAGGCGCAGCTCCTCGGCAACGTTGGGCTGCCCGACCCCGGCGCGCTCGACCCGGTGGTGTGGTTCGGCCTGATCCGCGTCGCCGCCATGCTGCTCGGGATCGGCGTGGCCGAGCTGATTCGGCGCGCGGTCGACACCGCCGACCCGGTCGCGCTGGCGCGCACGCTCCTGCTGCTGACGGCGCTCCTGGTGGCAAGCGTGATCGGTTTCGGGCTGGCGACAGAGTTCGTGCTCGCGGTCGCCGCCTACCTCACGGCCGCCACGCTGCGCCGCGTCAGCAGCCCGCTCTTCGCCGCCTGGATCAACCAGCACCTCGAACCGAGCGTGCGCGCGACGGTGATCTCGATGCGCAGCCAGGTCGACGCCTTCGGCCAGATCGGCGGCGGTCCGATCATCGGGGCGGTCGGCAGCTTCGCGTCACTGCGCGCCGCGCTCGTGGTCGCGGCTCTGCTGCTCACCCCGGCGCTGCCGCTCTTTGCCAGCGCGCTCGGCCGCGAGCGCGCCGCCGAGCGCAAGGACGGGTTCCACGCCTGAGGCGGCTGCAACCCGGCGCGCAGGCGGCGGTGGTCGCCCGGGCTGGGAAGCGGCGCCGCCTCCCTCGGTGGCGCCCGCTCTCCGGGCAGAGCAACCGGCCTGTCACCTCGGACCAGACACCCGACGCCGCCCGACTGCCAGCGCTGGTAGAGAGCCCGCGAGGGGACGCTTGTCGGCTCGGCGCCGCCACCCGACAGCCGGTCGGCGAGCGCGGTCGCTTGCCGGGGCGCCGGACAGGGCGTAGACTGGAGTGTGGCAGGGACCGCGCGGTGGCGCACGGAGCGGTGCGACCGCCCCGCCCAGGCCCGGCCGGGAGCCAGCCCATGAAGCAGGTCATCAAGATCACGCCCCGCGGCTACTGCTACGGCGTCGTCGACGCCCTCCAAATGGCACGTCAGGTGGCGCGCGACCCGAACGCGCCGCGCCCCATCTACATGCTCGGCGCAATCGTCCACAACCGGCACGCCGTCGAGGCACTCGAGGCAGACGGGATCATCTCTCTCGACGGACCGGATCGACTCGCCCTGCTCGAGCAGATCGACAGCGGTACCGTCATCTTCACGGCGCACGGCGTCTCGCCGGCGGTCAAGCAGCGCGCCCGAGAGAAGGGGCTGCACTGCGTCGACGCCACCTGCCCCGAGGTGACGCGCACACACGACCTCGTCAAGGACTACGCCGCCCGCGATTACGACATCATCTACGTCGGCAAGAAAGGGCACCCGGAGCCGGCCGGCGTGATCGGGGAGGCGCCTGACCGCGTGCACCTGGTCGAGAACGAGGCCGACATCGACGCCCTCACGATCCCGGGCGAGCGCGTCATGGTGACCACGCAGACGACGCTGAGCAAATGGGACACGCAGCACCTGATCGACCGGATCAGGGAGCGCTACCCCCACGCCGAAATCCACAACGAAATCTGCCTCGCCACCCAGGAGCGTCAGGAGGCGGCGGTCAAGTTCGCCCAGCAGGCGGACCTCGTGCTCGTCGTCGGGGACCGGCGCAGCAACAACTCGAACCGGCTGGTCGAGGTGGTGCAGCAGAAGGTGGGCAAGCCCGCGGTCCTCATCGACTCGGTGGAGGAACTCGATCCGGCCCTGCTCGAGGGACACGAGCGGATCGCCATCACCAGCGGCTCGTCCACGCCGACCCAGATCACCCGAAAGGTGATCAAGCGAATCGAGCAGCTCGCCGAGGACGAGCGCCCTCCTGATTAGACCGACCGGCTCGACCCGCAGGTGAGGAGCCGGCTGGATCAGCGGGGTCACCGCACGCAGCCGGCCAAGGGCGCGCTGGCAGGTGGAACAAAGAACGACCTGGCGTCCCGGTTGTGGGGCGCCAGGTCATCGTCTACTCACCCCGTCAGGCTCTTCACCTGACGTACTCACCACGCGGTTCCGAACTGTTCCTGGTTGTTGGGCCCTGGGTGTCTCGATTGTTCGCGACGCTGACGCTGCCAGGCATAGCCTGGCCGCACTGCCTGGTGTCGTGTCACCCCCCTTCCAACCGTCCCCGTTTCGCCCGCGACACCAGCCCTCAGTCCTGTTGGCGCGCGCTAGCCGGGGAAAATTGCTGTCCGACTTCGTGTGCCGTATTCGACACAGCCGAAGCGTTTAGCGTGCCCGGATCATAGCGAGCAGGGCATCAAAATGACGTGGATGGACATCCTCCGGTCATCAAATCCCCCACAAAGTCACCTTGGCGCCCAAATGGCCTCCCCCAAACGCGCTATGGTGGCCGCGCCCGAGAAAATACCCGTGCCGCACAGACAACGGCGCACTACCGCCGCGGCGGTAGTGCGCCGTTGTTGTCGGCTGGGACGTGGGCTCGGAAAGTCGGTTCGCGCGCCGGGCTGCTGGGACCGGCGTTCGCTCAGGCCGAGGCGGGCTGCGCGACCGGTAGCGGGTCGGCGAAGCGGTAGCCGACGCCGGGCTCGCTCAGGATGTACTGCGGCTTGCCGGGCTCGGGCTCGATCTTCTGGCGCAGGTGGCGGATGTACTCGCGGATGTAGTGGACCTCTTCGAGGTACTCCGGGCCCCAGACCTTGCGCAGCAGCTCCTCGTGCGGCAGCACCTTGCCCTGATTTGTGACGAGCTGGAAGAGCAGCTTGTACTCGGTCGGGCTGAGTCGGATTTCGGCGTCGCGCACGAAGACGCGGCGCTTGACGAAGTCCATGCGCAGGATGCCGTGCTCGAACTCGGTCTTCTGCTTCGGCTCGTTGAGGGCCTGGGTGCGGCGCAGCACCGCCTTGACGCGGGCCTTGAGCTCCTGGGGGCTGAACGGTTTGGTCAGGTAGTCGTCGGCCCCGAGCTCGAAGCCCATGACCTTGTCCTGCTCCTCGACCTTGGCGGTGAGCATGATGATCGCCGCCTGCGAGAACTCGCGCAGGCGACGGCAAACCTCGAAGCCGTCCATGCGCGGGAGCATGAGGTCGAGGATGACCAGGTCGGGGGCGTGCTGCTGGGCCATGTCGAGGGCGTTGCGCCCGTTAGTGGCGGTCACGACCTTGTAACCGTCCGCCTGGAGGTTGTGGCCGACGAGCTTGAGGATGCGGGGCTCGTCGTCCACCACCAGGATGCACGCCTGGGGCTGCTGCTGCATCATCGCTATCGTCCTCCGGTCTGCGGTCTTGCGCCGGCCCGTCACGGGCGCGGCGTCGGGTGGAGCGGCCGCCGGCCGCCCGCCCCCCGGTGGCTACGTCACGGCCGGGCGGCGCCGTCCAGGTTCGGCCTAGTCGGCCGCTCGGCCTACTTCGTCGTCTTCGCGGGCGATGGCGGCCGCCACGGGCACGGTGAAATGGAACGTGCTGCCCTTGCCGGGCACGCTCTCGACCCAGATCCGGCCGCCGTGCGCCTCGATCAGCCCCCGGCAGATCGAGAGCCCGATCCCGGTGCCGCTCGTGCCGCGGGTCATCGAGTTGTCGACCCGGTAGAAGCGGTCGAAGATGCGCTCGGCGTGCTCCGGCGCGATGCCGATGCCGTGGTCGCGCACGCTGACCTTGACCATGTCGCCGTCGCGCGTGGCGTAGAGCACGATCCGGCCGCCCTCCGGCGAATACTTCAGCGCGTTCTCGATCAGGTTACGCAGCACCTGTTCGAGGCGCCCCGCGTCGGCGTGGACCAGCGGCAGGTCGGGCGCGACGTTGAGCTGGAGCATGTGCCCCTCCTTCGCCGCGCGCTGGCGGAGCTTGCCGACCACGCGCGAGGCGAGGTTGGCGAGCTTGATCGGCTGGGGCTGGATGCGCAGCATCCCCGCCTCAATCCGCGACATGTCGAGCAGGTTGTTGATCAGCTCTTCCAGGTGGTTGCTCTCGTCGATGATGTCGTCCAGGAACTCCCGCCGCGTCACCACGTCGACGTCCCCGTCGTTGCGCAGCGTCTCGGCGAACCCCTTGATCGAGACGAGCGGCGTGCGCAGCTCGTGCGACACCGTTGCGATCAGCTCGCTCTTCATCCGGTCCAGCTCGCGCAGCGCCTCGACCTGCGCCGCCTCCTGGAAGAGGCGCACGCTCTCGAGCGCGTCGCCGGCCGCCCGGACCATGAAGGCGATGTCCTTCTCGTCATCGTCGGGCAGCGGGCGACCCCGGCTGCGCACCCAGAGCACCGCCTGCGTGCGGCCGCCGGCGTTGGCGGGGATGGCGACCTCGTGGATGACCGTGAGGCCTCCCTCGCCCTCGACCGTCGCCGTCCCGCGCAGGGCGCGGCCACGGGCGGCCGCGCGCCGCGCCAGCCACTCCTCCTCCGACACCTCGGGCAGCACCGCGTGCGCCACCGCGCGCCCGACGGCGTTGATCCCCTTCTCGCGGTTGACCACGCCAAGGTAGCGCAGCTCCCGCCGCTCGTCGTCGACCGAGAGGACATACGCCTCGTCGATCCCCTCGAAGATACGCAGCGCGTCGTTGAGGCGGCGGGCCACGTCGTGGGCGTCGCGCGCGTCGCGGACCCGTTCGCCGAACTCGCGCAGCAAGGTCGCCCGGCTCGTGCGCTGCTCGAGCGACTCGTAGTCGCTGCGGTTCGAGCGCAGGTCCGCGCTCAGGCGGGCGATGTCGCGCTCGAGCTTGATGATCTCGCGCTCGTGCTCGAGCTCCCGGTCGGAGAGGCGCTTGGCCGCCAGGTTAAACTCGCCGGCCAGGTCGTCTAGCTCGTCCCGGTAGTGCAGTTGCATCATCACCTCGAACTCGCCGCGACCGAGCCGGCGCACCGCGCGCGCTAACTCGGCGAGGCGCGCGTAGAGGCGGTGGGCCAGCACCAGGATCGGCAGCAGCGCCAGCGTCACCAGGGCCGCTGAGACACCGAGCGTCTGCCAGAGTGGGAGCGAAGCCAGGGCGCCCGAGCCGAGCAGGAGGCCGAGGCCGACGCCGGGGACGACCGCCAGCAGCGAGGCCACCGCCAGTTGTCCGGCGAGCCCGCGGTGGATCGCAGCCTGGCGGCGGAGCGGTTCGCCCACCCGGACGACGTTGCGGCGCGACATCCAGCCTCCCTGGGCTGACGACACTTGGGACAACAACCGGAACCTGGTTCCCCTGAGGGTGGGAAGACCGGGGCGAGTGCGGGGTGTAGTGTACCCGCTCCACGGGTGATGTCAAGTGCGCCGGGTGGGCGGGAAAAGGCGGCGCGGGGCCGGGCGGCGGCCGAATCGCCGTCGCCCGGCCCCGCCGAGCGGCCGAGGTGCGCCCTACTTCAACCGCGGATCGAGCGCGTCGCGCAGGCCGTCGCCCAGGAAGGTGAAGGTGAGCATCACCAGCGCGATCATCCCGGCCGGAGCCGCCGTCAGCCACCAGGCTGTGAGCACGTAGGGCAAACCCGCCTGGATCATGCTGCCCCAGCTCGCCGTCGGCGGGCGGATGCCGATGCCCAGGAAGCTCAGGCCGGCCTCGCCGAAGATCGCGCCGGGGATGCCGAACGCCACGCCCACGATCAGTGGCGAAAGCACGTTGGGCAGCACGTGGCGGAAGGCGATGCGCGTGCCCGGCACGCCGATCGCGCGCGCCGCCTCGACGAACTCCCGCTCCTTGATCTGGAGCACCTGGCCGCGCACGAGCCGCGCCACGCCGACCCAACCGAAGATCGCCAGCGCCACGAAGATGAGCGCCAGCCCGTCCATGAGCTGCCCGAACCAGGTCTCGCGGAACGCCGTGCTGATCAGGATGAGCAGGAGCAGCTCGGGGAAGGAGGCGACGATCTCGGCCAGGCGCATGAGGATGTTGTCGGTCATGCCGCCGCGCATGCCGGCGAGCAACCCGTAGGAGCAGCCGATCACGAGGGTGATGCTGACCGGGATGAGGCCCACGATCATCGAAATGCGCGTGCCGTAGATGAGGCGGCTGAGGAGGTCGCGGCCGATGGCGTCGGTGCCCAGCAGGAACTGATGACCCTGGGCGTCGACGTAGCCGGGCTCCTTGAGCACCGAGCCGCCGAAGACGCGGTTGGGGTTGTAGGGGGCGAGCACCGGCGCGAAGTAGGCGACCAGGTAGAGCGCAACGATGATGATCATCGAGACGACGGCGGCCTTGTTGCGCGTGAGGCGGTACCAGGCGTCGGCCCAGAGGCTGCGCGCCTTGCGGTCGGCGGCCAGCGCCAGCGGGGCGGCCTGGCCGGCCGCGGTCGTGGTCGTTGCCGTGGTCATCGAGCGCGCCTCCTCCTACACCCCGACCTTGATCCGCGGGTCCAGCCAGCCGTAGACGATGTCGACGAGCAGATTACCGAGCACATACATAAACGTAAAGAACAGGGTGAGCCCCATGATCATCGCGTAGTCGCGCGAGGTGATCGCGGTGACGAACATCCGCCCCATGCCGGGGAAGCTGAAGATCGTCTCGACGAAGAGCGTGCCGGTGAGGAGCGCGGCCAGCGTCGGCCCGAGGATGGTGGCGACCGGGATCATCGCGTTCTTGAGCGCGTGGCGGAACAGCACGACCGTCTCGCGCAGGCCCTTGCTGCGGGCGGTGCGGATGTAGTCCTGCCCGAGCGCCTCGAGCATCTGCCCGCGCGTGTAGCGGGCGAGCGCGGGCACTAGCCCGAGCGTGAGGGTGGCGGTGGGCAGGATCCAGGGGGTCCAGGTCGCCGGGTTCTCGAAGGCGAACTGGTTCCAGTTGGTCGTGCTCACGGCGACCCACTTGAGGGTGAGGCCGAAGACGAGGATCAGGAAGATTGCCATCACGAAGCTGGGCAGCGCCGTGCCGAGCGTCGCCAGGAAGAGGCTGAGGTAGTCGATCCAGGAGTTGCGCTTGACCGCCGCCAGCACGCCGAGCGGGATCGCGATCAGGGTGCCGAGCAGGAACGCCATGACGCCGAGCTGGGCGCTGCGCCCGAAGCGGCTCTCCCACCAGGGCCGGCCCGGCGGCGCGGAGAAGATCAGGTCGGTGACGTTGCGGTCGCGGAACTGGAACGACATGCCCAGGTCGCCGCGCAGCGCGTTCGCCATGTAGGTGAGGTACTGCTCGGGCCAGCTCCGGTCCAGGCCGTAGGCACGCTCGAGGTTGGCGCGCACCTCCGGCGGCAGCTCGCGGCGTCCCTCGCCCTTGTCGAAGGGACCGCCGGGCGTCAGGTGCATCAGCACGAAGGTGATCACCGAGACGGCGAAGAGGACCGGGATGATGGCGATCAGCCGCCGGACGACGATCCTGAACATGGCCTCCTCTCGTTCCTAGGGCGCGCCGCCCGCCGGGCGACCGAACGGGCGGCCGACTGCGGCCCCGACGGGCCCGGGCGGTGCGATCGGGCCGGGATCGGGCCAGGGGGCGGCCGGAGCATGCCAGACATTGTAGGTGAGCCGTCGCGCCGCCGTCGACGGCGCGGCTCGGCGTCCGTGCCGCTGGGCGAGCGGCGGCAGATCGGTCGGCGGTGGGTTTGCCGTCGACATCTATATGTGAAAGACAGGCGAAGGAGGCGCGAGGTTCAACGGGCGATAGGCACGTAGCTTGCGAGCAAATGGAGTGAATGCCAGGATGCAACGCTAGCGGCGCCCGGTTCCGGAGTGGAGCGCGGGAGAGATGCCAGAGTGATGATGTGCACGTTGCACGACAGAGGAGGACTTGACAGCGTTCGGGCACTGACCAATAATGAAAACCAAAGCGGATACAAAGCCAACGACGGCGCGCCTGATCACGACGACGTGAAGACGATGTGATCGGCGCGCCGTGCGATTTCACGGAGCCGCCTGGCCCCACTACGGGCGGCACCGCGAGCGGCGGAGATCCTCAGTGCTCCGCGGCGCAGGGGAGGGCGCAGCCCGCGTCTTTCCCTCGCGCGTCGACACTCGCGGTGGCGATAGGTCAACGTAAAAGGGCAAGCACTCATCACGTCACCGTAGCCACAGCTCACCCGGCCATGCGCCCAGCCGTCGAGTGGCTGTCGGGCTGCGGCACAGCCGGCGAGAGCCGCCGGCATTCGGGGGCGCGGCGCTGGCCGCGCACTTGGAGGCAACAGAAAGCACCATGGACCTCATTTCACGGCTCGAGCAGCACCGTCTGGAGGAGCGGCGACTCGCGTGGGAAGGGACGTTCGCCGACTACTTCAAGATGGTGATCGAGCGCCCGCAAATCGCGGCCCTTTCCCACGCGAGGATCTACGAGATGATCCTCGCGGCGGGTGTCGAGACCGACGAGAAGGGGAACAATCGCTACGCCTTCTTCGAGAACGATCTTTTTGGTCTCGAGAAGCCTCTCCAACAACTCGTCGACTACTTCTCCTCCGCGGCCAAGCGGCTCGAGGTCCGCAAGCGCATCCTCCTGCTGATGGGCCCGGTCGGCGGCGGCAAGTCCACCATCGTCGCCCTGCTCAAGCGCGGCCTCGAGCGCTACACCCGCACCGACGAGGGCGCCGTCTACGCCATCAAGGGCTGCCCGATGCACGAGGAGCCGCTCCACCTCATTCCGGAGGAGCTGCGCCCCGAGATTGAGCGCGAGTACGGCCTCTACATCGAGGGCGATCTTTGCCCGCACTGCCGGCTCATGCTCGACGAACAGTTCGGCGGCCGCGCCGAGGCCGTCCCCGTGGAGCGCATCGCTTTCTCCGAGAAGAAGCGCGTCGGCATCGGTACTTTCAGTCCGAGCGACCCGAAGAGCCAAGACATAACCGAGCTGACCGGCTCGATCGATCTGGCGACGATTGGTGAGTACGGCGCCGAGAGCGATCCGCGCGCCTACCGCTTCGACGGCGAGCTCAACATCAGCAACCGCGGCCTGATGGAGTTCGTCGAGTTGCTCAAGGTCGACGAGAAGTTCCTCTACAGCCTGCTCACGCTGTCGCAGGAGCAGTCGATCAAGACGAGCCGCTTCGCAATGATCTATGCCGACGAATGCATCGTGTCGCACACTAACGAGAACGAGTACAACAGCTTCGTCGGAAACAGGAAGGCCGAGGCGCTCCAGGACCGCATCATCCTGATCAAGGTGCCCTACAACCTGCGTGTCTCGGAAGAGGTCAAGATCTACGAAAAGCTCATCAAGCAGAGCGATCTTCGCGGCGTTCACATCGCCCCGCATACGCTCTGGGTGGCCTCGGTCTTCGCGGTGCTCTCGCGCCTCGAACCTTCTAAGAAGGCCGGGATGAGCCTGCTCAAGAAGTTGCGCCTCTATGATGGCCAGGACGTCGAGGGGTTCAACCAGCGCGACGTCAAGGAGCTGCAGGAAGAGGCGCAGCGTGAGGGGATGGACGGCATCTCTCCGCGCTACGTGATCAATCGGCTCTCCCAGGCGCTCGTCAAGGAGAATCGCACATTCATCACGCCGATCGATGCGCTCCGTGCGCTGCGGGACGGCCTGGAGCAGCACCCCGGACTCAGCCGTGAGGATCGCGAGCGCATGCTCAACCTGATCGCGGAGGCGCGCAAGGAATACGACGAGATCGCCAAGAAAGAGGTTCAGAAGGCGTTCGTCTACTCATTCGAGGAGTCCGCGCGCACGCTTCTCAACAACTACCTCGACAACGTCGAGGCGTTCTGCAACAAGCAGAAGCTGCGTGATCCGATGACCGACGAGGAGATGGAGCCCGACGAGAACCTCATGCGCTCGATCGAGGAGCAGATCGGCGTCTCCGAGAATGCCAAGAAGGCGTTCCGCGAGGAGATCCTCATCCGCATCTCGACGCTCGCCCGCCGCGGCCAGCGCTTCGATTACAACTCGCACGAGCGGTTGCGCGAGGCGATCGAGAAGAAGCTGTTCGCTGACCTCAAGGACGTGGTCAAGATCACGACCTCGACCAAGACGCCCGACGCCGAGCAGCTCCGCCGCATCAACGACGTCATCGATCGGCTGGTGGCCGAGCACGGCTACACGCCGGAGAGCGCGAACGAGCTGCTGCGCTACGTCGGCGCGCTGCTCGCCCGCTAGGTGGTGAGGGTAGTGGACCACGTGCCGGCGGTGGCCCCCCAACCGGGTCCCCGGCAGCCTGCCGCCGGCCTCCACCGCCCGGGAAACGAGGTGGACCCATGCCGGTCACCGTGAGCCTGACGAGCCGCGACTGGTCGCTGCACCGCAAGGGGCCGATGGACCAGGCGCGGCACACGGAAAAGATCAAAGAAGCCATCAAGGAGAACCTGGCCAACATCGTCAGCCAGGAATCGATCATCACGAGCGAGGGCAGCCGGATCGTCAAGATCCCCATCCGCTCGCTCGACCTGCCCCGCTTCCGCTTCGACGACCGCAAGTCCGACCACGTCGGCCAGGGCGATGGCGACTCGCAGGTCGGGGACGTCATCGGCCGCGAGCCGGGCGCCGGCCAGCACGGTCCGGGTCGCGGCAAGCAGGCTGGGGATCAGCCCGGCATCGACTACTTCGAGGCGGCCGTCGACATCGAGGACCTGGCGGCGCTCATCTTCGAGGACCTGGGGCTGCCCAACCTCCAGCAGAAGGGCACCGAGACGCTCGAGACGGAGAATGTGGTCTTCCGCGACATCCGGCGCAGCGGCAGCCTCTCAAACCTCGACAAGCGCCGCACGGTCCTCCAGAACCTGAAGCGCAACGCCATGCACGGCCGCGCGGGCTACGGCGGTATCACCAACGAGGACATCCGCTACAAGAGCTGGGAGATCGAGCGCAAGCGCGTCGCCTCGGCGGTCGTGATCGCGATGCGAGACGTCTCCGGGTCGATGGGCGAGTTCGAGAAGTACATCTCGCGCTCATTCTACTTCTGGATGGTGCGCTTCCTGCGCACGCGCTACGAGAACGTGAAGATCGTCTTCATCACGCACCACACCGAGGCGAAAGAAGTCGACGAGGAGACGTTCTTCAAGCTCGGCGAGAGCGGCGGCACGCGCGTCTCCTCCGCCTACCAGCTCGCCCTCGACGCGATTCAGCAACGCTACGATCCGCAGCAGTGGAACATCTACCCCTTCCACTTCTCGGACGGCGACAACTGGGGCGACGAGGACAACAAGCGCTGCGTCGCGCTCGTGCGCGAACTGATGCACCGCTGCAACATCTTCGGTTACGGCGAAATCCGCAGCCGCAGCTTCAGCACCGTCAGCACCCTCATGTCCGCCTTCAGCGAGATCGACGACGAGCGCTTCATCGGGCTGACGATCGCCGACAAGCGCGAAGTCTACCCCGCCCTGAAGCGCTTCTTCAACGGCCGCGGTGTCGCGGTGGCGTGACGGGTGGCTGTGCGGTCAGGGCGCCGACGCCTGCCCTCGAACGGGCAGCCAGCGTCCGCCGGCCCGGCGAGGAGTTTCCGATGGTTGCAACCAGCAGCTACCTGCAGCGCGACTTCGACGAGCTGCAACGCTCGATCGAGCGCATCTGGGAGATCGCCCGCGGCTTCGGGCTGGACCCGTTCCCGACCCACTTCGAGCTGGTGCCGGCCGCGATCATGTACGAGATCGGCGCCTACGGCCTGCCCGGCCGCTTCTCCCATTGGACCCACGGCCGTGCGTACCACCACATGAAAACGATGTACGACTACGGCCTGAGCAAGATCTATGAATTGGTGATCAACACCAATCCCTGCCAGGCGTTTCTAGCCGAGAGCAACACCGTCCTGCAGAACAAGCTGGTGGCGGCGCACGTGCTCGCCCACTGCGACTTCTTCCGCCACAACACCTACTTCGGCCCGACCTCGCGCCAGATGGTCGAGCGCGCCGAGACCCACGCCGACCGCATCCGGCGCTACGAGTTCGAGCACGGCACGATGGAGGTCGAGCAGTTCCTCGACGCGGTGCTCTCGATCCAGGAGCACATCGACCCGAACGTCTTCTTCCGCCGGCCCGAGCCGCCACCGGAGGAGCGCCGCCGGCCGCAGCCGGTCGTCAACCCCTACGAGGATCTGATGACGGCCGAGGAGCGCGCCGCGCTCGCCCCGCCCAAGCCCGAGCCGAAGCGGCTGCCACCCGAGCCGGAGAAGGACGTGCTCGGCTTCGTCGCCCAGCACGCACCCGACCTCAAGCCCTGGCAGCGCGACGTCATCACCATCGTGCGCAGCGAGATGCTCTACTTCCTGCCCCAGATGCAGACGAAGATCGTCAACGAGGGGTGGGCAAGCTACTGGCACCTGCGCATCCTGCGCGAGCTCGACCTGACCGACGCCGAATCGCTCGAGTTCGCCCAGCTCCACGCCGGCGTGATCGCGCCGAGCCGGCGCAGCATCAACCCCTACTACGTCGGATTGAAGATGCTCGAAGACATCGAGCGTCGCTGGGACGAGCCCTCCGAGGAAGAGCGCCAGAAGTTCGACCGCGAGCCGGGCCGGGGGCGCGAGAAGCTGTTCGAAGTGCGCTCGATCGAAAGCGACGTCTCGTTCCTGCGCAACTACCTGACCGAGGCGCTGGTCGAGGAGCTCGATCTCTACGTCTACCGCCTCGAGGACGGGGAGTGGAAGATCGTCGATAAGAACTGGCGCAACGTGCGCGACCAGCTCGTGGCGAGCATGACGAACTTCGGCATCCCCTATATCGTAGTCGAGGACGCCGATCACCGCGGCAACCGCGAGCTCTACCTGAGGCACTGCTATGAGGGCCAGCCGCTCGACCTCGCCTACGCCGAGAAGACGCTCAGGTACGTGCAGCGCCTCTGGGGCCGCACCGTCCACCTCGAAAGCCAGCTCGACGGCAAGCGCCTCGTGCTCAGCTTCGACGGCAAGCAGTCGATGAAGAGCGTCACCTGACCCCGCGCCCCCGGCGACGACACGTCGGCCGTCTCTCCCGTGTTGGAGAGGCGGCCGACGCATTTTCGACGCGCGCGCCGGGAACGACCGGTCAGCGCACGTAGCCGACGATGTCGACGGCCAGATCGAGCTGGCCGGTCGAGTAGACGGCGACGCTGCCGGCGTCCGGCCCACCGGCCGGGGCGAGCCCGACGAGCCAGAACGAGGCGGCGATTCGCGTCGCCGGATTGAGCGTCGAGGCGGTCGGCCGCCCGGCGTCGACCACGTTGCCGGGGAACACGGTGACGAACCCCTCCCGCGTGAGCGCTTGCCCGCCGGGCTGCACCACTGTGACGTTCAGGAGCAGCCCCTTGGCGTCCGCAGGGATCGTCGTGCCCGCGAACGTCCGCCCGGCCACGCCGAAGCGTCGG
Organism: Chloroflexota bacterium; assembly: GCA_042408635.1. GTDB lineage: Bacteria > Chloroflexota > UBA6077 > FW602-bin22 > JBHOQZ01 > JBHOQZ01. The sequence continues at coordinate 739 of JBHOQZ010000129.1, read as the reverse complement.
GTCTCACCCGCTGCGAGCGGCCGGGGTTCGATCGGCGCGCCAGCCGGCGTGAACCCGGTCGTCACGACACCCTCGGCCAGGTTGGTGGGTCGGGTGTCGACGGCACGCACCGGCCGGATCAGCGCGAGGTCGCCCACCGCCGAGCCGGGCGCCGTCGGGTCGGGCGCGTAGTAGCCGAGCACGTCGACGATCACGTCGACCGGCGCGGTCGAGTAGATACCGAACGTGCCGGCGTAGGGGCCGGCAGTGGGCAGGCGGGTGGCAGCGCCGTTGAAGGCGACCGTGATCCCCGGCTCGCTCGCCGGGTTCACGGTCGAGGTACCCGAGGGAGCGGTCGCATCGCCCGGCAGCAGGGTGACGAAGCCGCCCGTCCCACTGGGCGAGACCACCGTGACGTGGACGAGGGCGCCGGAGGTCGTGGCTGGGAAGGTGATGGCGTTGGCGCTGCTGCCGAACGAGCGGCCGGCCAGCCCGAAGCGGCGCACGGTGTTTGCCGGCACCTGCCCGGGCTTGATCGGCGTGCCGTCGGGCTCGTAGCCGATCGTCTGGATCGCCTGGACGGGGTCCGTCGGTCGGGTATCGAGCACGCGCACGGGCGTCACCAGGCGCAGCGTGCCCTGGAAGGGGTTGGCCGGGCTGTAGTAGCCGACGAGGTCGATCACGATGTCGCGCGCCGCCCCGACCGAGTAGACGGCCAGGGCGCCGTCGGCGCCGAGCCGCACCGCCGTGAAGTTGGCGC
>JBHOQZ010000128.1:0-3787 GCA_042408635.1 Chloroflexota bacterium | reverse complement strand
ACCCCGCCGCGGCGCGCGACCTGCTGCGGCCGTTGGACGATCACCTGCGCGACGCGGCCCGCGCCCCAATGGGGGGATCAGCAGACGGTGGCGTGCTGCTCCGCGCTGGCGGGGACCGGTTCCGCCGCGAGCCGGCGCCGGAGGCGCAGCGCCTCGGCCACGCTCCAGGCCTGGGCGATGCAGCCGCGCGGGGTGTGCGGGGGATCGCCGTCGAAGATCTCGCTGATCGTGCCGAGGCCGGCGTCGCGCAGGTGATCGTCCAACGGCCGCAGCAGGTCGCGCGCCGCGGCGGGGTCGCCATGCACGCGCAGGTGCGCCTCCACGAACGCGCCCAGCAGCCAGGCCCAGACCGTGCCCTGGTGGTAGATGCTGTCGCGCGCGAACGAGTTGCCCGTATAGGTGCCGCGGTAGGCGGGGTCGGCCGGGTCGAGCGAGCGCAGCCCGTAGCTCGTCAAGAGGGCGCGCCCGACCGCCTCGACCACCCCGCGCGCCGCCGCGCCCTCGATCAAGGGGTATGGCAGCGAGACGGCGAAGATGCAGTTCGGGCGCAGCTCGCGCTCGTCCCCGTTCGGGCCGTCGACAACGTCCGCAAGGTGGCAGGCGTCCGCCACGGTGAAGCGCGCGCGAAACGAGCCGCGCACCACGGCGGCCCGCAGGGCGTAGTCGGCCGAGGCCTCGGGATCGACCTCAACCAGCAGCTCGGCCAGCGTGCGCAGCACGTTGTACCAGAGCGCGTTGATCTCGACCGGCTTGCCGATGCGTGGCGTGACGACCCAGTCACCGATCTTCACGTCCATCCACGTGAGCTGGACGCCCGGCTCGCCGGCGCGCAGCAGCCCATCGGTCGGGTCGACGCCGATGCCGTAGCGCGTGCCGCGCGTGTAGGCGTCCACGATCCGGCGCAGCACCGGCAGCAGTGCCTCGACCAGCGCCCGGTCGCCGGTTGCGATGTGGTAGGCCCGCACGGCCAGGGCGTACCACAGGGCGGCGTCCACCGTGTTGTAGCCGGGATCGACGCCGGGGCGGTCGGGGAAGTTGTTCGGCAGCAATCCGTCGCGGACGAACCCGCCGAAGGCGCGCAGGATGCCGGCGGCCTCGGCATAGCGGCCGGCCGCGAGCGCCAGGCCCGGGAGGGCGATCATCGTGTCGCGCCCCCAGTCGTTGAACCAGTGGTAGCCGGCGATCACCGTCCACTCGAGCGCGGCCGCCCGCGGCACCTCGACCGCCAGCCCACCCGTCCCCGGCACGTCGAGGTCTCCGTCGGTCGGGGGTGCGGCCGCACCGGATGCCGGTGCGCTACCCTCGGCGTTGGTCGGCGAGAGGACGGCCGCTGGCGGGAGCGCGGTGGCGGCCGGTGAAGCGGGCGCGGCGCGGCGAACGAGGAACTGGTCGGCTGCCAGCACGAGCTGCCGGACGGCCGGCTCCGCGTCAAGGGCGCGCGCCTGCCGGAGCAAGGCCTGTTGCCGCTCACGTTCGCGCCCGAGGGCGGCCATGCCGTCCGGCGGGGCGTCGGCCTCGGTCGAGAGGGTCAGCGTCCAGCTCGCGCCCGGTCCGAGTGACACCGCGAAAGTCCCGGCGGCGTAGAGGTCGCCGTGGTCGTCGAGGCCGCGCGCCGCCTCCTCACGGTGCCAGAAGTTCCAATACCAGTCCCCGTCCGGTCGGTAGTCGGCCCGTTCGGCCAGCAGGTAGAACGGCCGGGCCCCCTCGTGGGCCCGCACGGCCGCGCCACCCGGCAGCGGCAGCACGGCGGCCGGGCCACCGCCGTGGGCCAGGCTGTGGAAGTCGCGGTCGGTCACGAGCGGCCGCACCTCGAGCGACACCGCGCCGCTCCCCCGGAGCAGGCGATAGACGACGTAGGTGGTGTTGTGCCCGTACGCCATCACGACACGCCGCTCGAGGAGCGCGTCTCCCAGGGCAAAGCGCCAGATCGGGAGCGTGCCGTCGAGCTCGAACGACTCGAGGTGGCGGTAACCGTGCGGATCGACCACCGGCGCCCCGTCCGCCCGCCACCACTCGTGGGTCGAGAGGTCGTACCGCTGGCCCGGCACCTCCCCGTAGGTGGCGGCCTCGGCCAGCGCCCCGACCAGCACCGTGCGGTCCACCGGCGGGTTGAGCGCCGCCACCAGCAGCCCGTGATAGCGGCGGGTGGCCGCGCCGCCGACGGTGCCGGAGGCATAGCCGCCCAGGCCGTTGGTGACCAGCCATTCCCGGCGCAGCGCCGCATCGAGCACGCCGCAGGTCTCGCGTCCAAAGCGAATCGCCATCGCCCGATCCCCTCCTCGCTCCCGGTCGCGCCCGACCGCCCCGGTCGTTGAGACGAGCCGCCTAGCGCTGTGCCGGCCGATTGCCGGCCCCCGTTCCCGCTCGTTCATCGGGCGGGCCGCTGGGGCCGAATGGGCGATCTACTCGGCGGTGGCCCGGCTGGGCGCCGAGGCGCGCCGCCTCGCCTGCGGCTCAGCCCTCTCCCGCCGAATCGCCTCCCGCTCGGTCCGCTCGAGCAGCTTCGCCACGAGCGCGGTCCAACCGGTCTGGTGGCTAGCGCCCAGGCCGACGCCCGTGTCGCCGTGGAAGTACTCGTGGAACAGGATGTAGTCCCGGAACTGGGGATCGCGTTGCAGCAGCTCGTAAGTGCCGAAGACGGGGCGGCGGCCGGATTCGTCGCGCAGGAAGATGCGGATCAGCCGGCGGGAGAGGTCATCGGCGATCTCGGCGAGCGTCCGCTTCTGACCCGAGCCGGTCGGCGCCTCGACCAGGAAGTCGTCGCCGTAGTAGTAGTGGAAGCTGAGCAGTGCCTCGATGACCAGGTAGTTGAGCGGAAACCAGACCGGCCCGCGCCAGTTAGAGTTGCCGCCGAAGAGGCCAGTGCGCGACTCGGCCGGCTCGTAGGTCACGGTGTAGGCGTGCCCGTCGACGGTGAGGGTGTAGGGGTGGTCCAAGTGGTAGCGGCTGACCGAGCGCAGGCCGTAATCACTTAGGAACTCGGCCGGGTCGAGCGCGCGCCGCAGCAGGCACTTCATACGGTGGCCGCGCACCAGCGCCAGCAGGCGGCGCTCGCCCTTGCCCGGCTCGTACCAGCGCGACACCAGGCTCGAGAGGTGTGGCCGGTTCTGCAGGAACCATTCGAGCCGGAGGCGAAACTCCGGCAGGCGGTCGAGCACCTCTGGCTCGATCGTCTCGACCGCCAGCAGCGGGATGAGCCCGACCCAGGAGCGCACCTTGATGCGCTGCGCCTCCCCGCCGGGGCGGCGCAACACGTCGTAGAAGAAGCTGTCCTCCTCGTCCCACATCGAGACGCCCTCGCCCGGGATGTCGTTGAGCGCGCCCGCGATGTAGAGGAAGTGCTCGAAGAACTTGGTGGCCACGTCTTCGTAGACGCGGTTGTGCATCGCCAGTTCGATGGCCATCCGCAGCATCGTCAGCGAGTACATCCCCATCCAGGCGGTGCCGTCGGACTGTTCGAGGTAGCCGCCGCCGGGGAGCTGCGCGCTCCGGTCGAAGACGCCGATGTTGTCGAGGCCGAGGAAGCCACCCTCGAAGACGTTGCGGCCCTCGGGGTCCTTGCGGTTCACCCACCAGGTGAAGTTGAGCAACTGCTTGTGGAAGACGCGCTCGAGGAAGGAGCGGTCCGCTCGGCCGGTCAGGCGCCGCTCGGTCTCATAGACACGCAGCGCCGCCCAGGCGTGGACGGGCGGGTTGACGTCGCCGAATGCCCACTCGTAGGCGGGGAGCTGACCATTCGGGTGCTGATACCACTCCCGGCCGAGGAGGATGAGCTGCTGCTTGGCGA
>JBHOQZ010000126.1:0-2888 GCA_042408635.1 Chloroflexota bacterium | reverse complement strand
CTCCCGGCACGCCGGCCGTGCCGCGCGGCGCGGCCGGCAAGCCGAGCTCGGCGAAGCTCGGGTCCGCGCTCGCCCAGCTCGTGGCGGGTCAGGCGGCGGGTCGGCTAGAGGAGGTGGCGCGCTCCCGCCAGGCCAGGCTCCACGGTGACCGGGTCAAGGTGACGATCCAGGCCGAGCCGGGACGGGCGGCCGCCGCCACCCAGGCGGTGCGGGCGGCCGGCGGCCAGGCCGTGGCCGACTGGGGCGACCTGGTCGACGCCTATGTGCCGGTGGCGGGGCTGCCCGCACTCGCGGCCGGCGACCCGATCCGGCGCGTCGACCTGCCCGTGCGCCCGCACCCCGACGACCTGCCGGCGCGCCCGGGCGCAGCGACGGGCGAGGGCGTGGCGCTGATCGGCGCTCAGGCGTGGCACGAGGCCGGACTCACGGGGCGCGGGGTGAAGATCGGCATCGTCGACCTCGGCTTCACCGGCTACCCCGATCGCCTCGGGACAAAGCTGCCCGCCAGCGTCGACACGAGCTGCAACCCGAACCCGGACGGCAACCCGATCGAGAACGGAGAGGCTCACGGGCTCGCCGTGGCCGAGGTGGTCCACGAGGTGGCGCCCGGGGCCGAGCTACTTTGCGAACGCCGAGACGGTGACCGAGCTCGGCCGGGCGGTGGACTGCCTGGCCGGCAAAGGGGTGACGGTCATCAACCACTCGGTCGCCTGGATGTACCAGGCGGCAGGCGACGGCACCGGCCCGGTGAACAGCGTGGTCGCGGGTGCCGTCGGGCGCGGCCTCTTCTGGGCCAACTCCGGTGGCAACTCGGCCCAGAATCACTGGGCCGGCACCTGGACCGACGCCGACGGCGACAACCGGCTGGAGTTCAACGGCAGCGAGGAGTACCTGCGCGTGAGCGTGGCCGGCGGCGACACGATCACGATCGGCCTGCGCTGGGACGACGTCTGGGGCGGCGCCTGCAACGACTATGACCTGTACCTCTGGGACAACCCCGTCTTCAAGACAGGTCTCGTGGCGGTCTCCGACGACGTGCAGGACTGCTCGCGCAGTAGCCGCCCGCTCGAGGTGCTCTCCTACACGCCCAGCCAGGGCGGCACCTACTACATCCAGGTGTCGCGCCACGCCGGCAGCGGTACCCACCGCTTCGATCTGATGACCTTTGCGCACCCGCTGCCCAACCCGGTCACCGCCGGCAGCCTCTTCCACCCCGCCGACAGTGCCAGCCCCGGCATGATGGCCGTGGGCGCAGTGCGCGCGAGCGCCCCGACCACGCTGCGCAGCTTCAGCGCCCAGGGCCCCACCACCGACAACCGCATCAAGCCGGACCTGGTCGGCCCCGATGCGGTCACCAACAGCGTCTACGGCACGTTCTCGGGCACCTCCGCCTCCTCCCCGCACGTGGCGGGCGCGGCCGCGCTCGTCAAGGCCGCCTTCCCCGCTTACACCCCGGTGCAGATCAAGGCGTTCCTGACCGAGCGCGCGGTCGACGTCGGCCCGGTCGGCCCCGACAACCAGTTCGGCGCGGGCCGGCTCAACCTCGGCCCGCCCCCGACCACGAGCGGCGGCCCAACCGGGACGGCGACAGCCACGCCCACCCCGACGACCACTACGCCCACGCCGGGGGCCACGCCGACCGGGCTGCCCACCGGCGGCACCGGGCTGCGCCTCATCACGCCGGTGCGGGTGGTGGATACACGCGGCAGTGACGGCGGCCCGATCGGCTTCAACGTCGACGGCACTCCGATCGGCGCCGGCAAGTTCGTGGGGAGCACCGTGCGCCGTTACAAGATCGCTGGCCGCACCTTCGCCGGCTTCACCTTCCCGTCGCAGCTCAGCGGCCTGCTGCTCAACGTGACCGTCGTCCAGTCGGCCGGCAGCGGCGGCTACGTCACCGTCTTCCCCGGCGATGCGCTCGGGGTGCCCAATGCCTCGACGCTCAATCCGTCGACCGCGATCGCGGCGAACTTCTGGTCGGTCGCGGTGCCGACGTCGGGTCAGTATGCCGGCACGATCGCCGTCTACAGCACCAACACGCTCGACCTGGTGATCGACGTCGCAGGCTACGTCATGCCCCCCGGCCACGCCCAGGCCACCTCGGCGGTCGGCAACCTGCGGTTCGTCACCCCGGTGCGCGTGCTCGACACGCGTGGCACCGATGGTGGGCCGATCGGCATCGAGGCGGAGGGCGTACCCGTCCCGCCCGCGCCGCTCCAGCCGAACACGACGGGCCGCTTCCAGCTCGCGGGCCGCACCTTCGGCGGCGTGACCTTCCCGGCCGACACCGCCGGCATCATGGCCCACGTTACGGTGGTGCAGCCGACAGGCAGCGGTGGCTACGTGACGTTGTTTCCCGCCGACGCGGCCGCGCCGCCCAACGCTTCGACACTCAACCCCTCGACGCCGATCGCCTTCAACTCGACGGTGATCGGCATCCCGACGAGCGGGCCGGGCGCTGGACAGTTCGCCCTCTACTCGACCAACCGGCTCGACGTGGTGGTCGACGTCGTCGGCTACTACGCGCCGAGCAACCCGCCCACCGAGACGGGCGATCTCACGCTGATCACGCCGGTGCGGGTGGTGGATACGCGCGGCAGCGACGGCGGTCCGATCGGCTTCAGCGGCGAGGGCACCGCGATCGGGGCGCGGCCGCTGGGGGCCGGGCAGGTCCAGCGCTTCACCGTGGCCGGCCGCAGCTTCAATGGCATCCCGCTGCCGGGCGACGCGAAGGGGCTGCTCATGAATGTCACGATCGTGCAGGCGAGCGGCGCCGGCGGAGGGTATGTCACGGTCTTTCCGGCCGACGCGGCCACGCCGCCGCTCGCCTCGACGGTGAACCCCTCCACGGCGATCGCAGCGAGCTTCTGGGCAACCGGCCTGCCGAC
>JBHOQZ010000043.1:0-7492 GCA_042408635.1 Chloroflexota bacterium | reverse complement strand
CGGTTCGGCAGCCTCGCCGCCGCGCAGAACCGGCTGGTGCTGGACCTCTGGCCGGCGCTGGGCGGCGCCGGGCGGCTGCTGGTGGCGCCGACCTACTACTGGAGCGCGGCGCTGCGGGCGCGGCCGGACTACGCGGCGGAGCTGACGCGCGGCTGGCCCGACGCGATCGACGTGTTCTGGACGGGCGAAGCGGTCCGCTCGGCCGATATCACGCCGGCGGCGGCACAGGAAGCCGCCGGCTGGTTCGGCCGGCCGCCGGTCGTCTGGTACAACTACGCCTCGAACGACTCGTTCCGCTTCGCGCTGCAACTGCCGCCCGGCCGGCCGCCCACGGCGACGCTCGCCCCGGCGGTAGCCGGCCTCCTCGTCAACCCGATGCGGCAGGTGCGGCTGACCCGGCTGCACGCCCTGGTGATGGGCGCCTACCTGCGCGATCCGGGCGGCTACGACCACGAGCGGGCCGTCGACGAGGCGCTGGCGCGCCTTGCCGGCCCGGCGGCCGCGCCACGGCTGTCCGAATTCGTGGCCGCCTGGGCGGCGTATCCCGACCCGCGAACGCTGCCGGCCGAGCTGGCGGCCGCCAATCCGGGCAACGTCGCCGACCTGGCGGCGCGGCTGTCGGCACTGTCGGCGCAGATCGACGGACTACTACCCGGCCTGGCCGCCACGCTGACCGACCCCGAGCTGCTGGCCGAGCTGCGGGCGGCCACCGACCGCCTGCGACTGCTCGCCGAGGCGGTCCGGTGGCTGGCCCAGGCGACCACGTCGGAGAGCCGTGGCGGCGCCCCCAACCGGCTGCTGGCGCGCCTGCGGGCTGCCGACCCGGAAGCCGCCTGCGACGCCATCGCCGTGCTCGAACACGCAGGCGACCGGTCCGGCTGACCGAGGGGGGCCGTCCTCCCCCCAGCATTGGGGGGGTTGGGGGTGGCTACCCCTGCGCCGGCCGCTCGTGGCCGCGGATGACGAGGATCGGCAGGTGGCTGCCCTGGAGGACGCGGTCGGTGGTCGAGCCGGTGAGCCAGCGCCCGATGCCGCCGCGGCCGTGCGTGGTGATGGCGATCAGATCGGCGCCGATCTCGCTCGCCGCGTCCAGGATGCCCTCGGCCGGTCGACCCGCGGGCACGCGCACTGCGGGTGGCTTGCCGCCGATTGTCCCCACAATTCGAGCGGCGACCCCTTCGAGGTAGTCGCGGGCGCCCGCCGTCTCGGCCTCCGACTCGGCCACGCGCACCAGCGTCAGGTCCGCCCCGCAGCCGCTCGCGACCAGGAGCGCCAGCGGCAGTACCTCCTCGCTCAGCGCCGAGCCGTCGAGCGCCACCAGCACGTGCCGGATCGGGTGCTCCACCTCCGGCCGGTCCTTGTCGGGGCGTACCACCACCACCGGGTGGCCTGACTGGCGCACGATCTGGTCGGCGACGCTGCCCAGCGCCAGCCGGGCCAGCCCGCTGCGCCCGTGCGTGGTCATCACCACCAGCGAGTCCGGCCGCTGCGCGATCGCCTCGCGGATGTAGCCGGCGGGGTAGCCAAAATCCGACATCGTCTCGACCGTCAAACCCGTCGCTTCGAGGCGCTGCTTCACGCCGGCCAGGTAGTTGCGCGTCACGCTCAGCTCTTGGTCGAGCAGCGTCTGCATCAGCTCGGCGGAGACGGGCGCCGCGCCGGCATCGGCCGCCGCCAGCATGTCGAGATGCGCCGCCGTCACCAGTAGCACCGTGGCCCCGAGCGCCTGCGCGAGTTGCCGCGCGTAGGGCAGCGCCTGCTCCCCGAACGGCGAGCCGTCGAGCGGGACGACGACCCACCGGATGCGCGTTCCGGGACCGCCCTCGCGCGCTGCCGCGGTTGCGGGACGGGGTGCCTGCGAACCAGAGGCTGGGGTCGATGCTGGTGTCGGGGCGGAACCTGCGGTCATGCCGGCGCCTCCTCATGTCTCATCTCGTCGGGATCCTGGTCCGCCCCATTGTAGCGCGGCACCGGCCCCCACCCGCCAATCCTAGGGGCGATGGGGAAGCAGCGCCGGCCCCCCACCCCCCCATCCTGGGGGACGACGGGGAACCTCCCTCCAACCCTCGCGTGTAGCCCGGCGCCGGCCCCCACGCCCCAACACTGGGGGTAAAGAGGGCCCCATCCCCGCCCGGTTGCGGCAGGCCGGGGTGCTGCGTAGAGTATGAGCGAGAAGTTCGACGTTGCAACCACCTGGCGAGTGCCGGCTCGGGCCGGCGGTGGAGGAGAGGGATATGTGCGGCAACGGGCTGCACCACTGGCATGCCTCGGCGACCCGTCCCGACGGTGAGGACGAATTCATCCTCGACACGCCCACCCTGCGCGGCTTCATCGCCGAGGTGCGCGCGGCCATCGCCGCCTCGGCTGGGCCGGCCGAGGCGATCGAGGCGATCCGGCCCGCCTTCGCCCGGCTCCTGGCCGACGAGGCATGGCTTCCGGCCGAGTACCAGGCCGATGCACCGAAGAGCGGCATGGGCGGCGGCATCGGCCAGTGGCTGCTGTTCCGCTCAGGTGCGCGCGACCTCTGCCTCTTCTCGCTCGTCGTACCGCCCGGCGCCGCCACCCCGGTGCACGACCACCTCGCCTGGGGCCTCATCGGGCTCTACCGGGGCGAGCAGGAGGAGACCGTCTACGCGCGGCGCGACCCCCAGCGGCCCATCGGCGAGCGCGAGGAGCTGACGCCCACGCTCCGGCGCACGGTCAGGCGCGGCGACTTCTACCCGCTGCTGCCGCCGACCGACGACATCCACCAGGTGCGGACCACATCGCCGATCACATCGGTCTCGATCCACCTCCTCGCCAACGACACCGGCTGCATCTGGCGCCACACCTTCAACCCCGAGACCGCCGAGGTGCGCCCCTTCCGCTCCGGCTACGTCAACCGCGACTGCCCCGACGCCGAGGCTGCCGCCGACTGAGCCGAGCCGCTCTCCACCTATCGCCGCCAACCCGCCGCCCGCGCCGCGCGGTGACACGCTTCGGCGCGCCCGGTCCGCTCGCCGCCCTGGGAAGCCGTGTTGCCGGCGCTGAGCCGTTGCCGGTAGTGCCGGCAACACGGTCCGCTCGGCGACGCAAACGGCTGGCACCCGAGCGAGCATTTCGTCGCTGTGTCGCGCGGCCGACGAACTGGGCCCGACGCGCGCCCGTGAAAGGTGCACCCGGACCGCTCGCTCGTGTCAGCGCATGAGCCGACGGAGGGTGCCGTCGCCCTGTTGTCGGCCGCCCCTTCGACCGGCAACCGAGCGGCCGCGCCTCCCCGGAGCCAGCCAGCGCGCGCCGTCGGCTACGATGCGCTGGCCGGGCGGAGGCGAGCGACGAGCGCGGGCGGGATTTCGCGGTAGCGGCGCCAGTTGATGAGGTCGGCGTTGTCGACCGCGCCGTCGAACGCCGGCTCCTCCAGCCCGTCAAGCACCCAGCCCGCGCGGAAGCAGGCGCCGAACAGCACGCCGAGCGGCCGCTGGAAGTAGTAGTGGGGCACCGGCTGGCCCGGGATGCCTACTCCCCGCTCCGGTTGCAGTCCCAGGTAGCGCGTCACGAGCACGCCGTGCGTGATCACCAGCTCGCCCGCCCGGTCCTCCTCCGTCACCACCTTCGTGGTCCGCTGCGTGTTGAAGCAGGGGTGGAGCACCGAGAAGACGAAACGACCGCCCGGCTTGAGCAGGCGCGGCAGCGTCCGCAGCAGCGGGTCGATCTCCGCCATATCCATCAGCGCCATCGTGCAGACCGCCGCGTCGAACGCCCCCTCCCCCAGCGCCAGCAGCTCCGCCTCGCGGGCGGCGTCCACCACGCGGTAGGTGATCCGGTCGGCGTGCGCGTGGCCGGCGGTGCGCGCCCCCGCCCGCTCGATGAACACCTCGCTCACATCGCAGGCCACCACCCGCGCGCCAAGCATCGCCTGCCGGCGCGAGAAGGCGCCGTTGCCGCAGGCGATGTCCACCACCGCCTCGCCCGGCTTGATGTCGAGCAAGCGCTCGGTGGCCGGCGCGATCAGCTCGCGGTGGAAGACGTTGCCCTCGCCGAACACCTCGTCCCAGAACGGCGCGAGCGTGTTCCAGATCGTGCGCACCTCCCCCGGCAGCGCCTCACCCGTTGGCGGCCCCTCACCCGCGCCGCTCCCCACCCCCGCCTGCCCTGCCCCGTTGCCCATGCCCATCTCGCTCCTCCCAGACACCTACCAGCACAGCCGGTAATCGATCCCCCACTCACGCGGTGGGTACGCCGGCGGCGTCCCGGCTGCAGCCGGACCCACCGTTCCCTCGCGCCGGCGATAGCCCTCCTTCCGAGCGGGCGATGTATCTTCCACCTCGATCAGCCCGCCGATCGCGCAGGCGGTTGCTTCGACAACGTCCATCAGCCCGCCAGGGACAAGGGGGACAGACCCCGCCCCACGTAGCTGCCGGTTCCCCCAGCCGGATACTCGTGCCGCGGGTGGCGGGGTTAGGGGGTCTTCACTGCATCGAGCAGGCGCTTGACCAGCGCGCGGTCGCCGGTGACGGTGACGAGGCCGCGCGCCTCCGCCTCGTCGAGCCGCCGGTCGTGCCAGGTGAGCAGGGTCCAGGTGCCGCCGTCGGTCGTCACAGCCGCGGCGTGGCTCCCGTCGGGTGGGCCGAGGCTGACGCCGGCGGGCGAGAGGTGGAGCTGCTCGGTTGTGTCGTCGACGGTCAGGTGGATGGCACCGGTTGCTCCGGCCAGCCGCTCGGGTGCCGTGAACGACACTAGGCTGTGGGTGGCGAAGCGGCCGGCGAAGCGCGCGCTGGCGGGTGAGAACACGGGCGCGCGATCGAGGGCGCGGGCGACGTCGGCGCGGTGGATGATGTGGTCGAAGATGCGCGCCCCCACGACGATCCAGAGCGGCGCCCGGCCGGTCCAGAACCAGGCAGGACGGCCGAGCGCCGCCTCGTCCACCGGCTGCATCACAGCGTTGTAGCGCTCGACGGCCTGCCGGAAGCCGTCGAGGTTCGGGGCGGGACCCTGCGCGCGCCTCGCGGTGCCGGTCGCGGAAGGTGGCGGAGGGCTTGGCGCTGGGCGACAGCTCCCACGGCGGCTAGAATCGGCCGGCTAGCCCGTTCACGAGCAGCTTGACGTGCAGCGCCGTGCCGTAGTTGAGGTGGATGAGCACGTCGAGCACGTCCCAACCGGCGCAGGCGGTCGGGCGCGACCAGTCGTCTGCGCGCAGCGAATCGAGCAGGGCGAGCAGCGCCTCGCCCTCCGTCTGCAGGAGCGCGCGGTAGTCGTCGGCGGTCGGTTTCATGCTGCAACCTCCTCGGCAGCGTCCTCTTGCCGGCACGGCGGATCGCCAGGTGAGGGTCCCTCGCCCTGATCTGGTCGGTGCCGGCGGCGGTGTTGAGCTGCATCGCCTGCTCCGGTTCACGACTGCCAGCCTACCGCCACCCAGCCGCAACGGCAACGCGGCCGGTACAGTGGCAGGCGTTCGCACGATCCATCTGCCATCGAGTAGACTGGCCGCGGCGCGAATCGCTCGCTCCGGCCGGCGTCGCGTCGTCGCGGGCTCGGGGCCGGCGCGTCGGCAACCCGGCCGTCGATCCGGCGCCCCACGATCGTGGCCAGTGAGCCGGGTGAGCGACGTGAGCCGAGAAGGTACGGCGTGGCGGAGTTGGAGTCCCCCGTCCTCATCGTGGGCGGCGGACCTTGTGGCTTGACGACCTCGATTGTGCTTGGCCGGCTGGGGGTGCCGTCGCTGCTGGTACAGCGCCACCCGGGCACCCTCTTCCACCCGAAGGCGATCGGGGTCATGCAGCGGACGGCCGAGCTGCTGCGGCAGTGGGGCGCTGAGACAGAGATGCGGGCGCGCGGCGTGCCGGACGCGTGGTGCTACCAGATGATCTGGACGACTGGCCTGGCCGGCGAGGAGCTCGGCCGCACCGCCACACCCGACCCCGACGCGGACCTGAGCGATCCGCCCAGCCCGACGCGCGGGTTGCGCTGCCCGCAGAACATCACCGAGGAGGTGCTGCGCGGCCGCGCCGAGGCCGCCCCGGCCGCCACCCTGCGCTTCGGCGCGGAGATGACGCGCTTCGTGCAGGACGCCGACGGCGTCACCGCGACGGTGCGCGACCGCGCGAGCGGGCAGGGGCAGATGGTGCGGGCCAGCTACCTGGTGGCGGCCGACGGCGCGGCGAGCGGCGTGCGCAGCGCCTGCGGCATCGGCGTCTCGGGCGACGCCGACATGGGGCACTTCATCAACATCTTCCTCCGCGCGCCACTCGCGCCCTACGTGAAGGACCGGCCGGCCTGGTCGTACTCGGTGATGGCGCCGCCCACGTTCGGCGCCTTCGTGACCATCAACGGGGACGACCTCTGGGTCTTCCACCTGAACCTGGCGCCGGGCGAGCAACCGGAGGACTACACCGAGGCGCGCTGCATCGACCTCCTCCGCCACGCCGCGGGCGCGCCCGATCTGCCGGTGGAGATCATCAGCGTCCGGCCCTGGACCATGGGGGCGCAGATCGCCGACCGGTTCCGCGACCGCCGGGTGCTGCTGACCGGGGACGCCGCCCACCGGACCACGCCCGACGGCGGCGTTGGGATGAACACGGGTGCGCAGTCGGCGCACAACCTGGCCTGGAAGGTCGGCGCCGTCGCCGCCGGCTGGGCCGAGCCGGCGCTCCTCGACACCTACGAGGTGGAGCGCCGCCCGGTCGCGGCGCTCCACCTCGGCTTCAGCGCCGACCGGGCCCACGGCCTCTGCGCGATCGCCGAGGCGGTGGCGGCCGGCGACCTGGCCGGGGCGCGCGCCCTGGTCGGCCGACGCGCCAGCACGCCGACCCGCCAGGGGATGGATCTGGGCTACACCTACGAGACCGGCGCGCTGCTGCCCGACGGCTCGCCCCCGCCCGCGCGCGCCGACCCGGTGCGCGACTACGTGCCGAATGCCCGGCCCGGCAGCCGCGCCCCGCACCTCTGGCTCAAGCGCGACGGGGAGCGCGTCTCCACGCTCGACCTCGTCGACGACGCGCCGGTGCTGCTGACGGGGATCGGTGGCGCGGCGTGGCACGAGGCGGCCCGGGCGGTAGCCGCGGGCGGGGTGCCGCTGCGTGCCCTCGCGGTCGGGGCGCGGGGTGACCTCGTCGCGGACGAGGCGCAGTGGCGCGAGCTCTACGGCGTCGAGGCCGACGGCGCGGTGCTGGTGCGGCCGGACGGATTCGTGGCCTGGCGCGCCCGATCGCTGGCGGACGACCCTCACGCGGCGCTCGGCCGCGGCATCGCCGCCGTGACGGGGCGCGCCTAGCCCGGGCGGATTGTTGGGCACGGGAGGGGAGCGGGTGGCAGGGCCGGTGCTCGGCTTCGTGGGACTGGGCCGGATGGGCCGGCCGATGTCGGCGCGGCTGGCGGCCGCCGGCCACCGCGTCGTAGGCTTCGACGCCGCCGGCTCGCCGGAGCGCGCGCCCGCAGGCGTGGCGCCGGTCGACTCGCTGGCGGAGCTCGGCCGCGAGGCCGGGGTGGTCCTGCTCAGCCTGCCGGATGGCGCGGC
>JBHOQZ010000116.1:0-7831 GCA_042408635.1 Chloroflexota bacterium | reverse complement strand
CCGATCGCGCTCTACACGGAGGCGGGTGTGCTGCTGGGCGTGGGGGAGGCCGGCGCGGGCACGGTGCAGCCGCGTAAGCTGCTGGCGGCGCCCGCCGGGGGAGGGGAAGGCTAGACGGTGGCGATCCGCCTGGGCGCGCTGGTGGTGCCCCCGGAGCGCGGGGTAACGCTGACGCTGGGTGTCTTCGACGGCGTGCACCTCGGCCACCAGGCGCTCGTGCGCCGGACGGTCGAGGCGGCGCGAGCGGCCGGGCGATTCGCCGCCGCGCTCACCTTCGACCCGCCGCCCAAGCGCGTGCTCCAGCCCGACGCCTCGATCCGGGATCTGCTGCCGCTGGCCGAGCGGCGGCGGCGGCTCGGTGCGCTCGGCCTCGACCTGGTGCTGACGCTCGAGTTCACGCCGGCCGTGGCGGCGCTCGACGCGGCCGTCTTCTTCGACCTGCTCTGCAGCGCGCTCAACGTGCGGGAGATCGTGGTCGGGCGCAACTTCGCCTTCGGCCGCGCGCGTGCCGGCACCGTCGAGGCGCTGTCGGCCTGGGCCGAACCGCTAGGGGTGCGCGTGACCGCGCTCGACCTCGTCCCGGTCGACGGTGCGCCGGTGAGCAGCTCGCGCATCCGGGGGGCGCTCGCCGCAGGCGATGTGGCCGCCGCGGCGCGCCTCCTCGGCCGCCCGTTCGCCCTCACCGGTACGGTCGCTCGCGGCGACCAGCGGGGCCGCACGATCGGCTTCCCGACCGCCAACGTTGCGCTCGACCCGGCGGTGATGTGGCCGAAGACCGGGGTCTACGCGGTGCGGGCGCACCTCCCGGGCGGCGTCTATCCGGGTGTTGCCAACCTCGGCGTCCGCCCGACGTTCGACAGGACCACGCCGCTGCTCGAGGTGCACCTCTTCGACTTCGCGGGCGACCTCTACGGCGCGCCGATCGAGGTGGAGTTCGTCGAGCGCCTGCGCGACGAGCAACGCTTCTCCGGCCTCGACGCGCTCAAAGCCCAGATCGCGCGCGACGCCGAGCGCGCCCGCGCCATCCTGGGCGCCTGAGCGGCGCGCCCGCTGCCTGGAGAGCGTGAACCGCGGCGCCGAACCGCTAGCGGCCGTCGCGGGGTCGGGGCTGCCCGCTCCTCGTACGGGAGTGCCATGTGATTTAGGTCGCGCTCGACAGTGCGCAGCTCGGCCAGCCAGGACTCGGCCAGTGACGGCATCGGATCGCGCGTGACGGCCTACCCGAGCGCGCGCAGCTGATCCTCAAGCGTGTTCGCCTCCTTCGTCCAGGTTAGGGACGCCGTCGAGAAGGCGAGGTGCTGGGACAGCACGGCTCGGACGCGGGCGACCCACGGCTCCGGGCCCCGGATCAGCAGGTCGGTCGGGTGCAGCAGCACCTCCCCGTCGGCCGCTCGCAGGACCGTGAGCTCGTCGGCGACCAGATCGTCGATGCCACCGCCGGCGAGCGCGGTCAGAACCTTCGTCGGCAGCCGCAGCAGCCAGGTGGCCCGGTGGCGATGCCGCCCTTCTGCAGCGCCTGCTCGATCCCCGCCACGGCCTCCAAGTAGTCGTTTGGCTCGACCAACACCGGCACATGGGGCGGTCATCTAGCGCCGGACGAGGTGCTCCAGCTTGAGCAGCGGCGCGAACAGCGTCATGTGCACCAGGCCGAGCACCGTGCCGAGCGTGTACGGGTAGCCCGTCACCGCGGCCAGGAGCAGCGCTCCCAGGCCGCGCGGCCGATCCTCCGGATCGAGCAACAGCAGCGAAACAACGCCGATGATCAGCGGGATCACGAGCGCTAGGCCGATCGTGCCCCAGCGGACCCAGGTGTGATCGACCCAGCCCGGCAGCGGCACGAACGCCAGCAAGAACGTGCCGAAGGCCGGGAAGGCGATCCCGAGCGCGGCGGCGAGTCAGACGATGGACCCCAAGGCGATCACCGAGAGGTCGATCTACCGACCCTTTGTCGTCTGGAGCCAAGCCGGGGTCTACGCGGTCTGAATCACGCCGTCCGCGATGAGCTGGCGCACGGCACGGTCCCACGCCTCGACGGTGCGGGTGATGTCGTCGTCGGTGTGGACCGCCGAGACGAGGCCGCCGGTGCCGAGCGTGTCGACGCCGTTGTGGATGAGCGCGCGCTTGATCGCGCCCGAGACGCGCTTGGGCACGCCCTTGAGCGCGGCGGCCGGGATCGTGGTCAGCGGCCGGGCCGGGCGGGCGACGTCGGCCTCGGGGCCGGCGTAGACGTGCCAGACGGAGCTGTCGCCGTAGACGAAGGCGCGCGCGCCGTGCTGGGCCAGCACCTCGTTCATCTCGTCGCGCAGCCGGTCGGCGAGGCGGTTGGCGATGGCGTGCGGCTCGCCGGTCGAGACGATGCTCAGGCAGGCGACCCCGGCCGCGGCCGAGAGCGGGTTGGCGTTGAAGGTGCCGTGGTGGCGGATGTGGACGCGCTGGTTCCAGTCGGGGTCGTCGCGCAGCTCGAGCGGCTCCATGAACTGGGCGCGGCCCGCGATGGCGCCGCCGGGCAGGCCGCCGGCGAGGATCTTCGCCAGCGTGGTCAGGTCGGGGGTGATGCCGCTGGCCGCCTGGTAGCCGCCGGGCGAGACGCGGAAGCCGGTGATCACCTCGTCGAAGATGAGGACGACGTTGTGCTTAGTGGCGAGGTCGCGCACGCCCTGCACGAACCCCTCGGCGAGCGGCACGGCGCCCCAGGAGGCGCCGGTCGGCTCGAGGATGATCGCGGCGATGTCGTCGTCGTTCGCCAGCACGTCGGCCAGCGCCTTGAGGTTGTTGGCCGGCACGACGCGGCAGAGGTTGACGACCTCGTCGGGGATGCCGGGGTGGACCTTCTGGTCGAACGGCGGGTTGGCGCCGATGATCAGGTAGTCGTTCCAGCCGTGGAAGTGGCCCTCGAACTTGACGACCTTGCGCCGGCCGGTGTACTGGCGAGCGAGGCGCAGCGCCATCATCGTCGCCTCGGTGCCCGAGGCGGTGAAGCGCAGCCGCTCGGCCGAGGGGATGAGGCGCTGGACCCACTGGCCCCAGGCGATCTCGAGCTCGTGGCAGGCGCCGAAGTGAGTGCCCGAGGAGGCCTGCCGCACCACCGCCTCGGTCACTGCAGGGTGCGAGTGGCCGAGGAGCAGGGCGCCGTGGCCCATCGCGTAGTCGATGATCTCGTTGCCGTCGACGTCCCACTTGCGCGAGCCCTGCGCCCGGGCGACGTAGATCGGGAACGGATCGAGGAACCGCTGATCGTGGGTGACGCCGCCAGGAAAGACGCCGCGGGCGGTGTCGTAGCGCTGAGCGGACGCCGCGTGCGTCGCCGCATACGCGTCCGACAGCGTCGTCGGGTTCGTGGGCGCGCTCGTCATCGGGACACCTCCTCGTCACACAACCGGCGACCGCGACGCGGCCGCACTTCGAGTATAGCAGCGCGTCAAAACCGTCTCAATGTGCCGACCGTTCGCTTCCTCTGCCGCTTAGCACCGGCAAACCCCTGCGAAACACCGACAAAGCGAACACGGCCGGCAGCAAACGCTCCGACCGTGTTCGTGTGCGCGGCAGGCGGGCGGCCTCAGGCTAGGACCGGAACGCGCGCCTCCCGCAAGCACCGCCCGAGTTCCTCGGCGCGTGGCAGGCCGCTGAGATCAACGCCGCGCCCGATGTTCAGCAGCTCGATGCCGACGACCTCGCCGCTCGCGTCCTATGTCGACGAGCCGGTCACGGTCGAGCTCCTCGGTCCGGGCTACCGGGCGCCGGGTGAACAAGACGTACGCCGCACGACTCCCAACAAACGCGGGATGTTGACGCGCGTAGGAGCTGGAGATAGACTGCACTCGGAATTTAGTAACAACTAATAATCCGATTTGATCCAGCGAAAATACGGTTTCGGGAGGCTGAGATGAGGCGGGGGCAGGGGCGGTGGGCCTGGCTGGGGCTCGCTGTGGTGGCGGTGCTGGTGCTCGGGCTGCTGGGGCAGGCGTGGCCTGGGGCCGGCGCCACCGGCCGGGCGGCGCAGCGGCCGCTGCGGGTCGTCACCACGGTCGGGATGATCACCGACGTCGCGCAGAACATCGGCGGGGAGCGGGTGCAGGTGACCGGGCTGATGGGACCGGGCGTCGACCCGCACCTCTACCGCGCCAGCGAGGGCGACGTCAAGCGGCTGAGCGAGGCCGACATCATCTTCTACAACGGGCTCAACCTCGAGGCGAAGATGGGCGACGTGCTCAAGCGCATGGCCGGCCGCATCAAGACCGTGCCGGTCGCCGAGGGGATCGACCGATTCTTCCTCCTGCCGGTCGGAGGCGGCGCCGAGGGCGAGTACGACCCCCACGTCTGGTTCGACGTCACGCTCTGGATGACGGCCGCCAACGTGGTGCGCGATACGCTGGCGGAGGCTGACCCCGAGAGTGCGCGCTACTACCAGGACAACGCCGCCCGCTACCTCGCCGACATGGCCGCCACGCATCAGTACGTGCTCGCCCAGGCCGAGCGCGTGCCGCCCGAGCGGCGGGTCCTCATCACCTCGCACGACGCCTTCAACTACTTCGGCCGCGCCTACGGCTTCGAGGTGCGCGGTCTGCAGGGCGTGAGCACCGCCACCGAGGCGGGGGCGGGCGACGTCCAGGCGCTGGCGGAGTTCATCGTCCAGCGCCGGATCCCGGCGATCTTCGTCGAGTCGTCGGTGCCGCCGCGCAGCATCGAAGCCGTGCGCGAGGCGGTGCGGGCGCGCGGCTTCGAGGTGACGATCGGCGGCGAGCTGTTCTCCGACGCGCTGGGCGATCCGGGCACCCCCGAGGGCACCTACCTCGGCATGGTGCGCTATAACATCGACACGATCGTCGGCGCGCTGGTGGGAGGCTGAGATGACGGCTTCGACTGGCGCCGCGCTCGAGGTCGCCGACCTCACCGTCGCCTACCGCGAGCAGCCGGTGCTCTGGGACGTCGACTGGGCGATCCCCGAGGGGGTGCTCGCCGCGATCGTCGGACCGAACGGCGCCGGCAAGACCACGCTCCTCAAGGCGGTGCTGGGGCTGGTGCGGCCGCTGGCTGGCAGCATAGCGGTGTTCGGCCGGCCCTACCGCGAGGCGCGGCGGCTGGTCGCCTACGTGCCCCAGCGCGGCAGCGTCGACTGGGATTTCCCCACCTCGGTGCTGGACGTGGTCGAGATGGGCCGCTACGGCGCGCTCGGCTGGCTGCGGCGGCCGGGCGCGGCTGAGCGGCGGGTCGCGCTCGAGGCGCTCGAGCGCGTCGGCATGCGCGACTTCGCCGGCCGCCAGATCGGCCAGCTCTCGGGCGGCCAGCAGCAGCGCGTCTTCCTCGCCCGTGCGCTCGTGCAGGACGCCCGGCTCTACCTGATGGACGAGCCGTTCCAGGGCGTCGACGCGGTCACCGAGCGCGCGATCGTCGACGTGCTCAAGGCGCTGCGCGAGGCCGGCAGGACGGTCGTCTGCGTGCACCACGACCTGCAGACCGTGCCCGACTACTTCGACTGGGTGACGCTCCTCAACGTGCGCCTCGTCGCCAACGGGCCGGTGGCGGAGGTCTTCACCGACGCCAATCTGCGGCGCACCTACGGGGCGCGCGGCCGGTCGCCGGTGGAGGCCGGGCCGCTCCTGGCCGACGCGGCGGGTGGAGGAGACTGAGCGATGGACCTGCTGTCCGCGCTGCTCGGGGCGCTCCTCTTCGACTACACGCTGCGGACCGTCGCGCTCGGCTCGGCGGTGCTGGGGATCGTCAGCGGCGCGCTGGGCGCGTTCGCGGTCCTGCGCCGGCAGAGCCTGCTCGGGGACGCCATGGCGCACGCGGCGCTGCCGGGCGTCTGCGTCGCCTTCCTGCTCACGGGGACCAAAACGCCGGCGGTGTTGATGGCCGGCGCCGGCGGCGCGGCGCTGCTGGGCGCGCTCTGGCTGATGGGGATCACGCGCACCACGCGTGTCAAGCCCGACAGCGCGCTCGCGGTCGTGCTCTCGGTCTTCTTCGGCCTGGGGCTCCTGCTGCTGACCGCGATCCAGAAGCTGCCGACGGCGGCGCAGGCGGGGCTCGACCACTTCCTGTTCGGCCAGGCGGCGGCGCTGGTCGAGCGGGACGTCGTCGTGATGGCGGTGCTGGCGGGCGTCGCGCTCGCCACCCTCAGCCTCTGCTGGAAGGAGTTCAAGCTGCTCAGCTTCGACCCCGAGTACGGCGCGACGCTCGGCCTGCCGATCCGGTTCTTCGACGTGCTGCTGACGCTGCTCACCGTCGTGGCGGTGGTGGTCGGCCTCCAGACAGTCGGAGTGGTGCTCATCACGGCGCTGCTGGTGGCGCCGGGCGCGGCGGCGCGCCAGTGGACCGACCGCCTCGGCGTGATGGTCGTGCTCTCGGCGCTGTTCGGGGCGGTCGCCGGCGTCACGGGGGCAGTGATCAGCAGTGCGACGGCGAAGCTGCCGACCGGGCCGACGATCGTGCTCTGCGCCAGCGCGCTCGTGCTCGTCTCGCTCCTCGTGGCGCCGCACCGGGGCCTGCTCTGGCAGCGCCGCGCCCGCCTCTCCCCGCCCGACGCCGGGGAGCCGGCCGCCGCACCCGTGCCCGCCGCCCCGGTCGATCCGACCGGCGCCCGAGCGTCCGCCCGACCGGCGGCAGGTGAGGTGGGTCGACCCGGTGGTGTCGAGCGGTCGGCGGCGATCGTGGGCGAGTGGCCCGCCGCGACGGCCGCCGATCCGGCCAGGGGGGTGGCGCGGTGAGCACCCTCCAACTGGAGATCCAGCTCATCGCGGTCGTCACGGCGGTCGCCTGCGCGCTGCCCGGGGTGTTCCTCGTGCTGCGGCGCATGGCGATGCTGAGCGACGCGATCAGCCACGTCGTGCTGCTCGGGATCGTGCTCGCCTACTTCGCCACGCGCAGCCTCCATTCGCCGCTCCTGGTCGTGGCGGCCGCGCTGATGGGGGTCGCCACGGTCGTGCTGGTCGAGGCGCTCCACCGCACCGGGCGGGTCAAGGAGGACGCGGCGATCGGCCTCGTCTTCCCGGCGCTGTTCAGCGTGGCGGTGATCCTGATCTCGCGCTTCGCCGGCAACGTCCACCTCGACGTCGACGCCGTGCTGCTGGGCGAGCTGGCGTTCGCGCCGTTCGACCGCTTCGAGCTGCTCGGGCAGGATATCGCGCCGCGCGCGCTCGTCCTCATGGGCGCCATCCTCCTGCTTAACCTGGGGCTGGTTGCCCTGCTCTACAAGGAGCTCAAGCTATCGACCTTCGACCCGGCGCTGGCCGCGGCGCTCGGTTTCGCGCCGGCCGCCGTCCACTACGGGCTCATGACGGTGGTCTCGGTCACGGCGGTCGGGGCGTTCGATGCGGTCGGGTCGGTGCTGGTGGTGGCGTTGATGATCGCCCCGCCGGCCGCCGCCTACCTCCTGACCGACCGGCTCTCGCGTATGCTGGTGGTGAGCGCGCTGCTGGGCGCCGCGAGCGCCGTCGGCGGCTACTGGCTGGCGCGGGCGCTCGACGGCTCGATTGCCGGGGCGATGGCCGGTGTGGCAGGATTGTTGTTCCTGGGGGCGTGGCTCCTCGCCCCCGAGCGCGGCCTGATCGCGGTGGCGCGCCGCCGAGCCCGCCAGCGCTGGGAGTTTGCCGCGCTGACGCTGGCCTCGCACCTGCTCAACCATGAGCAGGCGGTCGGGGGCGAGCCGGAGGCGCGCGTCGACCACCTCCAGAGCGGGCTGGGCTGGCCGGCCGGCTTCGCGGCCGAGGTGGTGCGGCGCGCCGAGCGGGCCGGGCTGGTGCTCAGGCGACCGGACCGGCTGGAGCTGACCGAGCGGGGCCGCGCGCTCGCGCACCGCTACGCCGGCAGCGGCAATTGAACCCCCGCGGCCGAC
>JBHOQZ010000115.1:0-2299 GCA_042408635.1 Chloroflexota bacterium | reverse complement strand
CAGCAGGCGCGCGGTCGACTCGAACGCCACCGCGCCGAACCGGGCCGCCACCGCCTCGGCCCGCTCGACCCGCCGGTCGGCGACCGCGACCAACTCGGTGTCGGTCGCCTCGTGCCAGAGCCGGGCGTGCCGCTCGCCCAGCAGTCCCGCCCCGATCACCGCCACGCGCAGCCGCGCCATCCTCGCTCCTCCATCACGCTGAGTGGGATCATCTGCCGGGCCCGGCCGGCCAACGGCAGCCGGGCGCGTTCGCTTTTCAGCAGCCACACGTGCAGGGAGCCCCGCACCGTCGGCGTGGCTGCGCAGTCGGGCGCGCGGTTCGGCCGATCACGCGGGAGACCCGGTCAGATCGACCGGCTCGCCAGAGGTGGCCGAACGGGCGATGGCATCGGCGGCGCGGACGGCCGCGAGCGCGTCGGTCAGCGGCACGGGTGACGGACCCCCTTCAAGGCAGGCGCGCACGAACGCCTCGACCTCCCGGCGCAGCACGCCGTCGGCGTGGCCCTCCACCTCGGTGTAGCGCATGGTGTCGGGCCAGCGCGTGCCCTCGGCGTCGTGGACGACGAGTCCCTGCATCAGCCCCGTTACCTCGAGGCTGCCGACGCTGCCCACGACCTCGAAGCGCGAGTCGAGGCCGCCCCCAGGTGCGCGGGCAGGATCCAGGCGCACTCGACCGCCGCGATCGCGCCGCCGCTCAGCCGCAAGAGGGCCAGCAGCGAGTCGTCGATCCCGTGCTCGCGCAGCCGCACGCGGCGCGCCTCCGCCGTCACCCGCACGATCGCCTGCCCCGTGAACCAGCGGATCAGGTCGAGGTCGTGGACCGCGACGTGGCCCGTGAGCGAGGCGCCGCGCCCGTAGCGCAGCGGACCCGTCATGGCGCTGTTGCGGCGCGTCGTGATGTGGACCACCTCGCCGAGCCAACCGGTGCGCACCGCCGCGCGGGCGAGCGCGTAGCGCGGATCGAAGCGCAGCAGGTGCCCCGCCATTGCGACCCGGTCGGGGGGATAGCCCTGCGCGGACGTGGCTGCCGCCGCGATCTCGTCCGCCTCGGCCGGATCGATGGCGAGCGGCTTTTCGATCAGCAGGTGATGACCGGCGCCGAGCACCGCCAGCGCGCAGTCGCGGTGGAGGTGCTCGGGCAGCGCCACGACGACCGCGTCCAGGTCGAGGGCGAGCAGATCGGCCCAGCCCGGCAGTGCCGGCACCGTGAGCCGCGCCTCGGCCCGCGCCCGCGCCTCGGCCGAGGCATCGGCCACCGCCACCAGCCGCACCCGCGGAAGTTGCGCCAGGATCGTGGCGTGCCGCAGCCCCATCAGCCCGACCCCGACCACCCCCACCCGCGGCGATCCAGCCTGGGTCATTGAGCGTCCGGGCCCGGCTTGCGGGCGAGGGCCCACAGGCATGTGGGTCAGCCCTTAACGGCGCCGCCGGTGAGGCCGGTGACGAGGTAGCGCTGGACGAAGCCGAAGAGGAGCACCGGCGGCAGGCAGAAGATCACCGCCGCCGCCAGCATCTCGCTCCACTGGAGCACGTACTCGCCCACGAATGAGCTGAGCCCCACCGCCAGCACCCAGTTCTCCTCGCTCGAGATCAAGGTGCGCGCGAAGAAGAACTCGTTCCAGGCGACCATGAACGAGAAGACCCCCACCACGATGATCCCCGGCAGCGCCACCGGCAGCACGACCCGCAACAGTGCGCCGAGCCGGCTCGCGCCGTCGACCTGCGCCGCCTCCTCCAGCTCGCGCGGAGTGGCGTCGAAGAACCCCTTCAGCATCCAGATGCAGAGCGGCAGGCTGAACGCCGTATCGGCTACCACCAGCCCCGGCAGCGTGTCGAGCAGCCGCAGCTCGCGAAAGATCACGTACATCGGCACCACCAGCAGCGTCGGCGGCAGCATCTGCGTGGCCAGCACTGCGATCCCTGCGAGCGTGTTGAGGCGCGTCCGGTAGCGCGAGAGGCTGTAGGCGCCGGTGATCGAGATCACGAGCGCCAGCGCCGTCGTCGCGCTCGACACCAGCAGCGTGTTCCAGAACCAGAGCCCGAGCGGCCGCTGCCGGAAGGCGGCGACATACGCGTCGAGCGAGGCCCCGGCCGGCACCAGCTGCGGCGGGTAGGTGAAGAGGCTGGTCGACTGGATCGTCGAGACCACCATCCAGTAGAACGGGAAGACGAGCACGCCGACCACGGCAAACGCCAGGACGGTCAGCGCGAGCGTGCGGAGCCGCCGGCGCCGCGGCGCGCGCCGGCGGGCGGCACCCGCCGCAAGCGCGCCGTGGGTCGAGGGGGCGACCGCCGTGCC
>JBHOQZ010000112.1:0-1413 GCA_042408635.1 Chloroflexota bacterium | reverse complement strand
CTCGGCCGGTTGACGCTGCCGATGCTATCGGCGCCGGGCGGCCGGTCGACCGGGCCGTGATCGAGGCGACGCGCGGGCGCGGGCGGGGTGGATCGCTGCACCTGCCCGCACCGCCGCCCGGTGACGGGCTCAGGCCTGGGGCCTCCCCGTTCGGCAGCGGCGTTCCGGGTTCCCGGGGTGGGCTCGGCCGGGACGCGGCCGGAGGTGGGTGGCGGTAGCGTGATGGGGCGGGCGTGCGGCGACCGATGGAACGGGGCCACGACGTGGAGCGGTCGCCTGGGCACGCCGGCGCAGGCCCGGGAGCTGGAGCCAGCCGGCTCCGTTCGGCGGCGGGGACCCGGTAGTCGGGTGCAGGGAGTGGGTGGCTCACCCCGGTGGGCGGGGCGGTGGGCGGTGTGGTGCGGGTGAGGCGGTGTGGTGCGGGTGAGACGGTAGGGCGATGGCGCTCATCAAATCGGCTGAGCGGGAAATCTACTTCAAGATCGTCTACTACGGCACCGGGTTCTGCGGCAAGACGACGAACCTGGTCTGGATCCATCAGCACGCGCCCGAGCGGGCGCGCGGCGACCTGATGACGCTGGCGACCGAGACGGAGCGCACGCTCTTCTTCGACTTCCTGCCGCTGGACCTGGGCGAGATCGAGGGGTATCGGACGCGCTTCCAGCTCTACACCGTGCCGGGCCAGCCGATGTACGAGCGTACGCGTGTGGCGGTGCTGACCGGTGTCGACGGCGTCGTCTTCGTTGCGGACTCGGCCAAGGAGCGGTTCAAGGCCAACGTGCAGAGCCTACTCGAGATGCAGCAGATCCTCGAGGCGCAGGGGCGCAAACTGGAGGACATGCCGCTCGTGCTCCAGTACAACAAGCGCGACCTGCCCGATCCCGTGCCCGTGCCGATCCTGAATGCCCGCCTCAATGCCCTGCGCGTGCCCTACTTCGAGGCGAGCGCCGTGACCGGCTACGGGGTGTTCAAGACGCTGCGCGCGATAGGCAAGCGCGTGCTCGCGCGCTACCAATAGTGGGTGATGGGGTGGTCGTGCTGGGCGATGGGTAGCGGCCAGGGCGCGCGTGGGCGCGCCGGCGGGCGCTCCGATCCCCGTCACCCTGGAAGGAGGGGCTCGTGAAGGCCATCATCAGCGTGTCGGACAAGACCGGCATCGAGGAGTTCGCACGCGCGCTCCACGGCCTGGGCTACACGCTCTACGCCACGGGCGGCACCCTGAACGCACTCAGCGGCGCCGGGCTGCCGGTGCAGCAGGTCGCCGACCTGACCGGCTTCCCCGAGATCCTGGGCGGGCGGGTCAAGACGCTGCACCCCGGCGTCCACGCCGGGATTCTCGCGCGGCGCGACGTGCCCGAGCACATGGCCGAGCTCGATCGCCACGACCTGCCGACGATCGACGTCGTCGTCGTC
>JBHOQZ010000111.1:0-4055 GCA_042408635.1 Chloroflexota bacterium | reverse complement strand
CTCGGCCTCGCCTAGACCGGCCAGCACGGCTTCGAGGCGCGCGCGCGTCTGCCGGATGCGCGTGAGCAGCTCGTCGCGGTCGCGCAGCTCGTGGTTCGGCTCGCTCATGGTGCGACTATCGCCTCCTTCGCCATCGGCTTCTCGTACTCGATCCAGACGGGCTGCTTGACGAAGCCCATCGCCTCGTTGTTGCGCAGCATCGGGCGGTTGCGCGTGTCGTTCCAGGTGCGGATTTCGCGCTTGCCCTGGGCCCGCGCGTAGCGCACGGTGGCGAGCTTGAGTGCCAGGGCGATCCCCCGGCCACGGAACTCGCGCCGGACGCCGGTCAGCCCCTGGTAGATAACGCCCGGCTCCAGCTCGCTGCGGTGCAGGTTGCAGACGCCGACGTAGCGGTCGCCCGCCCGCGCGAGGAAGAACCCGTCGAGCAGCGCGTTGGGCGCCTCGATGTTCGTGGCGAGGAAGCGCTCGAACGGCGGTTTCGTGAACGGATCGGGCGACGGCACGTCCGCGAAGCAGGCGCTGTGGACCTCGTAGGCGCGCCGCACCGCCTCGGGATCGCGCGCCCGCTCAGCCGCCAGCGTGACGATCTCGATCCCCTGCTCGGCCACGCGCTCGTCGGCGCCGGCGAAGCGAGCGAAGTCGAAGTCGGCGGCCGGCAGGCGCGACTCCCAGGCGCGGAACACCTCGACGAAGCCGCGCCGCTCGACGAAGGCGAGGCTGTCCGCCATCGTTCCCTTGGTGTCGGTGCGGGCGACGAGCGCGTTGCGCTGTTCGAGCTCGCGCAGCAGCGCCGCGAACAGCGCGCTGCCGATGCCCCGGCGGCGCCGCTCGGGGTGGACCTGTACGTCGATCCGGTACTTGCGCGGGTGGAAGTACGAGGGCTGGTGATTGATCTGGCCGACGCCGAGCGGCGTGCCGTCGGCGTCGACCGCCACCAGGCGTACGCGCTCGTAGCGGCTGCTATCCCAGGTGCTATCCCAGTGGCGGATCTCCTCGACGCTCCGGAGATAGTCCGGGTAGCACAGGTTCGCGATCGCGGTCAACGGCTCGTAGTCGCCCTCGACGAACGGCCGAATCCGCACCCACATGCGTGGCCCCTCCTGCAACCGGCTCGGTCGGCGGCCCGTGTCCTCCGCCAGGCGCGGCGCCCGGGCGGCGCACGCCTCCTGTCATGCGACCACAACCAGGTGAGCCTGCGCTGTAAGCGCGATCACGAGCCGGCCCGCCGCTCGGCGTCACCGCACTCGGAGCGATGCCTCGTCTGCCCGTGACCGGTCTGTGTGCGGCAGCGGCGTGAGCAGCCGCCGGAGCGGGGCGCGCGGATTTGTCGGCGCAAGCCGCCAGGCGGTGCAGCTCGCCCGCGCACCGGTCGACGTGCGTCCCCGCCCTCTCGTCTCACCGGGTCGTGGGGCCCGGCGGAGAGGTCGTCGTCCCGGCCGCTCCACCCTCGTCCGGGGTGTCGCCGGGGGCCCGCACGATCTCGATGGTGCAGCGGCTCACGGCCGCGGCGATAGCGCCCAGCACCGCCAGCTCCGGTGCCAGCAGCGCACCGACCACGCCAACCGTCACGGGGATCTCGACGATCGTGCGGCCGTCGTGCTTGATGATAATGCGGCTCGCGTTCCCCTCCGCCACCAGCTCCTTCACGCGCTCGACGAGCTGGTTGGCCTGGATCTGGTAGACCTCGATCCGCGATCCCTGTCCTCGCTCCATACTCTTGCCTCCGCTAACGTTCTTCGCGCTCCGCTCTCCCGTGGGCCTCCGAGCCTGCCGACCCGTTCACCCGGTGTTTACCGCGGGCTACCCGCCCTGCCGGGCGCGAGCGCCATCATCATCTTACCCGCCCCGGCCCGGCCGGGCCGGGGCGTGACGGGAGGGCCAGCTGGCCGAGACGATTTGGCCGTGGATCGTGCAGATGGGCGAGCTGCCGCGGGGCGGCTTCTACAGCGTCGAATGGATCGAGCGCCTCATGGGCATGCAGGTCAGGAACGCCGACACGGTCCTGCCCGAGTGCCAGCAGGTGCGTGTGGGCGATGCGCTCTACCGCTCCGGCACCATGCGGGTGAAGGCGGTCGAGCCCGGCCGCCACGTCGTGCTCGGGCCGCCGGACGACCTGCCCGGTTTCCGGGCTATCTGGGCCAGCGCCCTTTTATCCGGTCGACACACACGCCACGCGCCTCATCTCGCGTGTACGCGCCTAACTCACATCGGGCTTGGCCGGCTTCGCCTGGCTGGCCCTCTTCGGTCCGGGCCAACTGATCATGGAATGGGAGATGCTCAGGCAGAGCAAGGCGTGGGCCGAGCGATCGGCGCTGATCGCGGCCCCGCGGGAGGTGCAGCGATGAAGGTGTTGGTGGGCGTCGCCAGCCGACACGGCGTGACGCTCGAGATCGCCCGGACGATCGCCGAGGAGCTGGGCTCGCTTGGGTTGTCGGCTGAGGTACGCGAGGCAGGCGCGGTCGACGATCTGGGCGGGTATGACGCGGTGGTACTGGGGAGCGCCGTCTACACCGGCAACTGGCTGCCTGAAGCGCGCCGCCTGGTCGAGCGGCAGCGCGACCGGCTCGCCCGGTTGCCGGTCTGGCTGTTCAGCAGCAGGTCACTCGACGCTGAGGATCCACAGCCGCACGGAGACCGGTCCGGCGTGGCCGAGATCGAGGCGATGACCCGCTCGCGCGCGCACATCGTCTTCGCCGGCCGCCTCGATCCACACGACCTCAGCTGGGTGGAGCGGCTCATCGTTCGGGTCGTCCACGCGCTCGCGGGCGACTTCCGAGACTGGACGGCGATCCACGCCTGGGCGCGCGAGATCGGCGCGGCGGTCGGCGTATCCGGGGCCCTTGATGCGCCGGGCGCGGCTCGGTCGGCCTGATGCGGCGCGTTTCGAGAGGCTTGAGTACGTCGCTGGGAGCTGTCGCGGCGGTCGGCGTGCTCGGCTGGCTTGGACTGCAGATCCCGCCGGCTGCCTTCCCTCCGGTGGCGCCGGGGCCGGCTGTTCTGGAGACGGCGGGGCTGCCCGGCGGGCTGCCCTTACCGGTCGAGCGCTTCTTTCGGAGCCTCTACGGGGAGCGCGTACCGCTCATCCGCTCGGCGGTGATCAGCGGGCGCGGCTGGCTGCGGCTTGGCGGCGTGAAATTCCCCACCCGCTTTCGCTTCACCCACGACGCCGGCCGGGCCTATCGCCACTACTTCGAGGCGACCGTCTTCGGCCTGCCCGTGATGAAGGTCAACGAGTATTACGTCGACGGGCGGACGCGCATGGAGCTGCCCTTCGGTGTCATGGCGGGCGACCCGAAGCTGGACCAGGGAGGCAACCTCGCGCTCTGGGCGGAGGCGGCGGACTGGCTACCCCCGATCCTCGTCACCGACCCACGGGTGCGCTGGGAGCCGATCGACGACCAGACCGCGCTGCTCGTCGTGCCCTTCGGCCCGGGTGAGGAACGCCTCGTCGCCCGCTTCGATCCGGGCACCGGCCGATTGCGCCTGCTCGAATCGATGCGCTACCGGGGCAGCGAGACGGCGAAGACGCTCTGGCTGTGCGAGGCGCGGGCGTGGGGGGAGTTCGGCGGACAGCCGCTGGTGACCGAAGCCACCGTGACCTGGCTGGACGAGGGCAGCCCCTGGGCCCGGTTCACCGTCGAAGACGCGGCCTACAACGTGCCGGTGGACGTCTCCCTCGCGGTGAGGGGGCCGTAGCCGGCCGGTCCGGCCAGGATCGACCGGTACAGCCGCTCGTAGTCGTCGACCATGCGGTCGAGCGTGAACCGCGCCGCGACGTGCTGCCGGCAGGCTGCCCGGTCGAGGTGGGGGGCGCGGGCGGCCGCGTCGGTGAGGGCGTCGAGGTCGTCCGGCGGCACGACGTAGCCGGTCTCGCCGTCGGCGACCACCTCGGGCAGCCCGCCGCGCGCGTAGGCGACCACGGGCGTGCCGGCCGCCATCGCCTCGGCCGCCACCAGCCCGAACGGCTCGTCCCAGCGCACCGGCAAGAGGAGCGCCGCCGCCCGTGCCATTAGGGCGAAGAGCGCCGGCCGGTCGAGCGCGCCGTGGTAGCGCAG
>JBHOQZ010000110.1:0-4117 GCA_042408635.1 Chloroflexota bacterium | reverse complement strand
GGAGGCGCGCGGCACGCTCGTGGGCGACGGCGTGGCGCTGGCCGTAGAGCGCGTGCAGCGTGGCGGCCTCGAGCCAAAGGAGCGCGGCCGGCGACCTCTCCGTCTCCGCTGCGGGTGGCGCCGCGAGGTCGATCCAGCGGGCGGCGGCGCCGAATCGACCGAGCTTGGTCAGGCTCTCGGCCAGGCAGGCACTGCAAGCGGCCGCCTCGGCTGCCAGGCCGGCGGCGCGATAGAGCGTGTAGGCGCGGTGCGCCGCCGCGGCCGCCTCGACGTAGCGGCTGTGGAGAAAATGAAGGAAGGCCTCGGCGTGGCCGGCCGCCGCCTGCCAGTCCTGCCGCCCGGTGGACGCGGCGCGCTCGTTGAGGGCGCGGATCACCGCGCCCTGCGCCTCGCGCTCACCCAGGAAGCGATGCAGTTGGGCCTGGCGCAGCAGGGCATCGCAGGCACGCTCGTCGTCGAGTTGCGGAGCCAGTTCCGCCATCGCGGCGAGGTCGGCACGCTGGGCGGCCCGGTCGGCCGCCCGATCGTGCACTGTCTCCCGCAGCGCGAGCAGGTCGAACCGCGCGGGCGCGTCCATGGCGAGGTGAAGACCGCGGTCGATCGCCGTCAGCGCCTCGGCATCCGCGAACACCGCCAGTGCCCGGCGGGCCGCCCGCGTGTAGTAGGTGGCCGCGCGGGCCGGATCACCGCCGTGATCGAAGTGCGCCGCCAGCAGGCCGGCCAGATCGTCGCGCTGCGCGGGGCGCAACTCCTCGAGCACGATCGCGATGCGCCGGTGGCGGCGTGGCCGGCAGGCCTCCGGCACCGCGTGATAGATCGCGGCCTGGATGAGATGGTGGGTGAAGACGAAATCGCTGCTGCCCGGCTCGACCACCTCCCGCACCAGGTGGCGGTCGAGTAACTCGCCGAGCGCGTCCAGGGTGGCAGTCTCGGCCCAGCCGAGCACCTCGCGCACGATCTCGATGTCGAAGGCAGGGCCGACCATCGCGGCCGCCTGCGCGAGCCGACGCGCGGCCGGCGAGAGGCGACCCAGGCGGGCGCGGATCGTCGCCTCGACACCACCGGGCAGCGATCGCTGCACCGGCCCGGTCGGTGGCGGCAAGGGGAGCGCGTCGGACCGCGTCGGCGGACCCTCGGCCAGACGCCAGCGACCCCGCTCGACCGCGATGACGCCCGCTTCGAGCCGGTCCCGAATGAGCTCGCCGAGGAACAGCGGATTGCCCTCGCTGGCGGCGTGGAGCGTGGCCGCCAGCGAGGCCGCCGCCGGGCCCAGGCCCGAGAGGCGGCCCACCAGCCTGCCCACCTCATCGGCCGAGAGGCGATCGAGCACGATCTCGCGCCCCACCCCCGCTCCGCGCAGCCGCCGCCGCAGCTCGCGCAACGGGTGAACGCGCGGCGCCTCCTCCCCACGGTAGGTCACGACGAGCAGGCAGCGACAGCGGGTCGCCCGCCGCGCCAGGGCCTCCACGAGCGCAACCGTCGCGCTTCCCGCCCAGTGCATGTCCTCCAGGACCAGCAGGACGGGCCGCGCGCGGGCCAGCGTCTCCAGGCACTCGCCGACTGCCTGGAACAGGCGCTCGCGCGCGTCGGCCGACGCGCTGTGGGCGGCCGCTGCCGGCCGCACCGGCAGATTGGGCAGCAGCCGGGCGAGGCCCGCCAGCCAGGCGGGACGCGGGTCGAGCGCGGCAAGCCAGGGCGCGACGGCGTTGAGCGCCTGCACGAACGCCTGGTAGGGAAGGGGTTCGGCAAAGGCGGTGCTCCCCAGGAGCACATGCCCACCGCCTGCCTCGACGCGGCGCGCCAGCTCACCCACCAGGCGCGTCTTGCCGACACCTGCCTCGCCCCCGAGGAACACCGCGCCACCCCCGCCGCCAACCGCTGCGAGCCAGGCTCTGTGCAAAGCGGTCAACTCGCGCAGGCGCCCAGTGAACGGCATGGCGGCGTGGTTGACCAGCGGGGGCGATGTCGACGTGGCCGGCGGCGGGCGCTGCGGCGCACCGCGCGCGATCGCGCCGGCCAGCGCGACCGTCTCCGGCATCGGCTCGACGCCCAGGTCGTCGCGCAGCCGCCGCGCGAAGGCCCGGTAGGCCAGCAACCCGCCCGCGCGGTTGCCGGCCGCCTGATGCAGCGCCATGACCGTGCGCACGACGTCCTCGCGGAGCGGATCGTGGGCAAGCAGGCGCTCCGCCCAGTGGAGGGCGCCGCGATGGTCGGCGGCCGCCTGCGCGGCCTCGATCAGGCGCAGCACGACGGCGGCATAGCGCCGGCGGAGCCGGTCGCGCTCGGGCGCGAGCCACTCATCCTCGAGGCCAGGCAGCAGATCGCCGGCATAGAGCCCGGCGGCCGCCGCCTCCCCGCCGGGGCGCTCGCACTCGACCTCGAACTGCGCCAGATCGAGCCACCAGGCAGCCGCCGGGTTCCAGCGCACCGTGTCGGTGTCGATCAGCAGCCAGGCCCGATCGGGCGGGGCCGGGGGCAGCGCCCGCTGAAGCTGGTAGAGATGTCGACGGAGGTTGGCGCGCGCCTCCGCCTCCCGGGCATCGGGCCAGAGCGTGAAGGCGAGCGTTTCGCGGTCGACGGGACGCTGCCGGTGGAGCAGGAGGTAGGCAAGGAGGGGAAGTGCGCGCGGTCGGGCGGCGAACCGGACAGGCGCGCCGGCATGCTCGAGGTGAAACGCCCCCAGGAGGTGGATGCGCAGCACGGCACGCTCCTCGCAGCGCCAGCAGACCGGGGACCGAGCGACTTCCGCCCAGTCTACCTCGACTCGCGCCCGACGGCAAGCCCCTGGCGAACCCGGTCCCGCTGTCCGGGGCTGCGGTCCGCGGGCACGGCTTCGCCGACCCGTGCCAATCCGCCGGGCGGAGCGGTGGGGAACCGGAACAACAAGCGGTGGCGCCGACGGGCGGGGCCTCGGCCAGGGCGGCCGTCAGGAGCCAGCTGTGCACCCGGTTCGTCGGGCCAGGCGACGACATCCCGGCCTGGCTCGGCGAGGGGCGTTCGGCAAGCGGCCGGGGCGAGGGGCGAAGGCGTGTCAGGAGGCACCTTCACGGGTCTCACCGACAGCCGGCCCCCGCGGTCCCGCCCGCGGGGGCCGGCTGTCGGTGAGCGCGGGGACGTAGCGCGGCGGCAGGCCCTACCTCGACGCAGCCATCAGCGGAGGCGGCGCGCACCGGACGGGGCCGGTGCCGGCCGCGGTCTAGAAGTAGTAGCCGACGACGTCGATCACGATGTCGCGAGGCTGGTCGCCCACCGAACGCACTGCGATGTTGCCGGCGTTGGGCCCCGAGAGGGGCACAGCCACGAAGGCAGAGTTGGCGATGATGCCGGCCGAGGGGTTGAGCGTCGAGGCGTTCGGCGGCGTGGTGAGCGCGGCGTTGAAGAGCGTGACGAAGCCGCCACCCGCGCTCGCCTGCACGATCGTGACGTTGCAGAGCAGACCGCGGATATCGGTCGGGAAGGTGGTGCTCGGGTTGAGGAAGCTCTTGCCCGCGACGCGGTAGCGGCGGGTCGTATCGACGGCTGGGAAGGCGCCGGCCACGATCGGGTTGCCGGCCTGGTCGAAGCCGATGGGCCCGCCATCGGTGCCGCGGGTGTCGACGACGCGCACCGGCCCGACCGCGATCAGCACGCCTACCTGGGCGTTGGCCGCGATCCGGCGCCAGTCGGCGCCCACGCTCGAGAAATTGCCCCAGAAGACGTCGGAGCCATTCTGGTAGTAGAAGCTGCCCTCCTTGGGGATGTTGCCGGCCGAGTCGGTGCCAGGCGGCGCCCCCGTGCCACCTGGCACGATGCGCAGCGGCCAGAGGCCTTCCGCGACGACGCCGTGGCCGTTGACGGCGCGCCCGTAGACGCCGACCTGGTCCTGGCCAGCCGCCGCCGCGATCGCGTTGGTACCCGCCACCGAGGTGCGGAAGTCGGACGGGATCGCGGTCGTGCCGGCGGTGTTGTTGTCAGCCTGGAAGATCGTCGTCTGCACGAGCGCGGGTGCGTTCAGCAGGCGCGTGACGTCCGCCGCGGCGGTCGGCGCGTTGTTCTGGCCGATGAGCATGTTGCCGCCGGTGGCGCGGGCGGGCGCGGCCTCGGCGCCGGGCACCCCGGCGGCCGCGCTCAGGCCGAG
>JBHOQZ010000109.1:0-1164 GCA_042408635.1 Chloroflexota bacterium | reverse complement strand
GCCGGTCAGGGCGCGGCCCGCCAGGCGGATCCGGCCGTGCTCCGGCAGGCGCAGGCCGGATCCGCCTGGCGGGCCTCGACCAGCTCGGTCTGGCCGTTGCCCTCCACGCCGGCCAGCCCTAAGATCTCCCCGGCGTGGATCGCGAGCGAGATCCCGTCGACGGCCACGAGGTGCCGGTCGTCCCGCATGGTGAGCCCGTCGACCTCGAGCACGGCCGGGCCGGGCCGCGCGGGCGCCTTGTCGACGCGCAGCAGCACCGGCCGGCCCACCATCATCGCGGCCAGGCTCGCCTCGCTGGGCGGCGTGGCGGCCTGCAGGTCGTTCGCCACCGTGCCGACCACGCGGCCGGCGCGCAGCACGGTGATGCGGTCGGCCACCACCAGCACCTCGCGCAGCTTGTGGGTGATGAAGATGATCGCCTTGCCCTGCCCGGCCAACCCGCGCAGGATGCGCAAGAGCTCTTCCGTCTCCTGCGGCGTCAGCACCGCCGTCGGCTCGTCGAGGATCAGGATGTCGGCGCCGCGGTCGAGCGCCTTGAGGATCTCGACCCGCTGCTGGAGCCCGACCGGCAGGTCGCCCACGCGGGCGCGCGGGTCGACCGCGAGGCCGTACTGCTGCGAGAGCTCGCGCACGCGCGCCTCGACCGCCGCCTGATCGAGCCAGCCGGCGCGGCTCGCTTCGTGGCCGAGCATCACGTTCTCGGCGACCGTGAAGGGATTCACCAGCATGAAGTGCTGGTGGACCATGCCGACGCGGTGGGCGATGGCGTCGCGCGGGCTGGTGAAGCGCACCGGCCGACCCCAGAGCCGGATCTCCCCCTCGTCGGGCTGATAGAGCCCGAACAGGATGTTCATCAAGGTCGACTTGCCCGCGCCGTTCTCGCCCAGGAGCGCGTGGATCTCGCCCGGATACACCGTCAGGTCGATCCCCGCGTTGGCGACCACGCCGGGGAAGCGCTTCGTCACGCCGCGCAGCTCGACCGCCGGCCGGTCCGCGGGGCTTCGCCCCGCCGGTGGGGCCGCTGCACGTGCGCCGGAGCTCGCCGTCGGCAGGGTCGCGCTCACGGCGACACCGCCGCTTTCTGCTTGCCGCCCGGGCTGCGGTCCAGCACCCAGGCACCGACGAGCAGCAGCACGAACGAGCCGCCGAGCAGCACGCTGGCGA
>JBHOQZ010000108.1:0-5959 GCA_042408635.1 Chloroflexota bacterium | reverse complement strand
GCCGACGACGCGGCCACGCGCGAGCGCCCGCTTGAAGCTCTCGGCGTCGTCGAAGGCGGGTAGCTCGACGTAGGCGTTGCCGCACTCCCAGCGCGTGTGCGCGTCGCTGCCGGCGCCGCGCAGCTTGCCGAACTTGTCGGCCAGGGCGGCCGCCAGCTCGACGTCCCCCCGGAAGGTGCAGCGGGCGTTGAGCACCTCGATCGCGTCGATGTGCTCAACGATTTCGAGCATCGCCCGCTCCTGAAGGACCGAGCGCCGCCTGAGCCGATCGTAGGGGTGGGGCAGGTAGACGACGCCGCCCTGCTCCTTGATCGCCATCACGGTCGCGAGGGGCGTGAGGCCGGCCGGGATTTCGCGCTCCAGAAAGAGGCCGATGATCTCGCCTTGGGTGGTCCGGATCTCCTCCCCAACGATGACCTTGAACGGTGCGCGGTCGCGCAGCTCGAGCGCGCCGCGGATGACGTTGTGGTCGGTCACGGCCACGCAGGTGATGCCGCGCTCGCGGTTGACGCGGATGATGTCGTCGATGGCGAGGCGGCTGTCCGTTGAGGAGTAGGTGTGGGTGTGCAGGTCGGCCCGCACGCTGCGCACGAGCGGCTCCGGGTAGGGTCGGCGCGGGGTCGCCACGGCTGCACCTCCGGGCGTCGGGGTGATCGGCCACTGCCGTCCAGGGTGCTATACTACTCGATGCCGCCTATCGGGTTGCACACGGGCGGTGTCTGATTCCCTTTTTTGCTCGGGAGGGGCCAAAGCGATGGCTGGGCACAGCAAATGGGCGCAGATCAAGCGCCAGAAGGGCGCCAACGACGCCAAGCGCGGTCAGCTCTTCACCAAGCTCGCCCGCGAGATCATGGTTGCGGCGCGCGAGGGTGGTGGTGATCCCGAGGCCAACGTTCGCCTGCGCCTGGCCATCCAGCGCGCGCGCGAAAACAACATGCCCATGGACAACATCGAGCGCGCGATCAAGAAGGGCACCGGCCAGCTCGAGGACGCCCAGAGCTTCGAGGAGATGGTCTACGAGGGCTACGGCCCCGGTGGCGTTGCCATCATGGTCGAGACCCTCACAGACAACCGCAACCGCACCATCGCCGAGGTGCGCAATGCCTTCACGCGCGCGGGCGGGAACGTCGGCGAGACCGGCTCGGTCGCCTGGCAGTTCAACCGGCGCGGCGTCGTCGCGGTCGACCCCGACGGCAAGGACCCCGACGAGATCGCCCTGCTCGCCATCGACGCCGGCGCCGAGGACATCCAGACCGAGGACGGGCTCGTCTCGGTCTTCACCGACCCGGCCGCGGTCGAGAGTGTGCGCCAGGCGCTCGAGGCGGCCGGCGTGCGCGTCGAGCAGGCCGGGGTGCAGCTCGTGCCGACCTCGACGATCGACCTCGACGAGGAGACGAGCCACAAGGTCATGCGCCTGATCGAGCGCCTCGAAGACCTCGACGACGTCCAGAACGTCTACACCAACGCCAACTTCTCCGAAGCCGCGATGGCGAGCCTTGCGAGCTGACCGACCCGCTGCTTCCGTCCTCGGCCTCGACCCTGGCACCGCGATCCTCGGCTGGGGCGTGCTGCGCGACGAGCCGGACGGTCCGGTCGCGCTCGCCTACGGTGCGCTCCAGACGCCGGCCGGCACCGCGATGGCCGTGCGCCTCCAGCAGCTCTACGACGGGCTGCGGGAGATCATCGCTCGCTGGCAGCCCGGCGTGGTGGCGGTCGAGCAGCTCTACTTCAGCCGGAACGTGACGACCGCGATCTCGGTCGGGCAGGCGCGCGGGGTGGCGCTCCTCGCCTGCGCCAACCACGGCCTCGACGTCTACGAGTACACACCCATGCAGGTCAAGCAGGCGATCTCCGGCTACGGGCGCGGCACCAAGCAGCAGATTGGGGAGATGGTGCGCGTGCTGCTGCGTCTGCCCGCGGTGCCCACGCCCGACGACGCCGCCGACGCGCTGGCGGTAGCGCTCTGCCACCTGCACACGCGGCAGTTTGCCCAGGCGCTGCAGGAGGCAGGGCGGTGATCGCGGGCGTGCGCGGCCGGATCGAGGCTCGCGGGCCCGACTGGCTGGTCGTGGCGGTTGGCGGCGTCAGCTTCCGCCTCGCCGCTCCGCTCTCGACCACGCAGCGGGTGGGCGAGGTCGGCGCCGAGGTGGCGCTGCAGACCCACCTGCACGTGCGCGAGGACGGGCTTGCGCTCTATGGCTTCCTCACCGCCGACGAGCTTGAGCTGTTCCAGCGGCTCATCACGGTCACGGGCGTCGGCCCAGCGCTCGCGATCAACATCCTCTCGGCGCTGCCGCCGGATCGCCTGCGGGCGGCGATCGTCAGCGGCAACGAGCCGCTGCTAGCGAGCGTGCCGCGCGTGGGCAGGAAGACGGCGGCGCGCATCGTGCTCGACCTGAAGGGCAAGCTCGGCCCGGCTGCCCAGGCGGCCGCGAGCGGCGGGCTGGTGACCGCCGGCGACGAGGTCGCCGAGGCGCTGGCGACCTTCGGCTACGCGCCGGCCCAGATCGCCCGCGCACTGCGTGAGCTGCCCGACGACTCGACCCTCTCGACTGAGGACCGCATTGTGCTCGCCCTGCAAGTGCTGGCACCCCAGTAGGCGCGGCTCCCCACCGGTCCGTCGGCCGGGCGATAGACGTCAATGGCCGGGCCCGAGAGCCGGGCACGATTCCCCTTGCCGCCTGGCGCGGCGGGGCCTACACTGATTCTCAGCTCCGTGCGATGCGGCGCCCGGTTCTTCGCCGGCTCGCCCTCTCTCCTGGAGGATCAACGCATGGGTTCCAGGTTGCTCGCGGTCTGGCTGGCATTGCTCCTGGTGCTCGGCGTAGCGCTGCCGGTAGCCGCCCAGCCCGCCTACCCGAACTACCTCCGCTACCTCGCCACGGTCGAGCAGGCGAGCTTCACCCTGATCGACCGCTTCTTCGAGCCGATCGACCTCGGCCAGTTTTTCAACACCGGCATCGCGGCCGCCGAGGAGGAACTAGCGCGCCAGGGTCTCCAGCTCAAGCTGCGCGTGCCCACCTACACCGGTGTCCCCCGCTACGATTGGGAGCAGTTCGCGACCTCCTACCTCGGCGCGGCGGCCGCCTACGCCGACCAGATCGACCAGGAGGCGCTCGCCCACGCCGTCATCGGCGCCATGGCGCGCTCGCTCAACGACTGCCACACGTTCTTCGTACCGCCCTCGCGCAGCGCCGAGGGGCGGGCCCGCGCCCAGGGCGAGGTCGGCGGCCAGGGGATCGGCATCACGGTCCTGTTCGGGGAGGACGGCTACCCCGTCGTCGAAGATGCCTTCCGCGGCGCGCCCGCCCACATCGCCGGCGTCCAGATCGGCGACCGGATCCTTGCCGTCGACGGCCAGGACGTGCGCGGCTTCACGCTGGCCCGGTTTGCCCCGCTGTTGCGCGAGCCGGTCGGCCAGACGGCGCAGCTCACGATCCAGCGGGCGAACGTGGCCGCGCCGTTCGTGCTCGGCGTCGTGCGCGGCCGCTACACTGCGCCGGTGCTCGACACCCGCATGCTGGAGAACGGGATCGGCTACCTGCGCGTCTACGGCTTCTCGCAGCGCCTCGAGGGCCAGGCGATCCAGCAGGCGTACATCGACCTGGCGGGGCAGGGCGCGACGGCCGTGGTGATCGACCTGCGCAACAACCCCGGCGGCTCTGGGCTGGCGGCGCAGGCGCTCCTCGGCGCGCTCGTCGGCCGCGACGTCTACCTGTTCAGCAACGTCGGCCGCGACGGCTCGGTCGTGCCCATGTACTCGACCGAGTCCCGCTGGCCGACGTCCCCGCGTGTCGCCATCCTGGTGAACGAGCGCAGCGTTTCGGCGGCCGAGGTCGTTGCGGCGGTGGCCCAGGACCTGGGCGCCGCGCGCCTGTTCGGCACACGCACCAAGGGCTGCCTCGCCAGCGTCGACATGCAGCCGCTCCTCGACGGCTCGACGCTCGGGGTGACAACTGCCCGGGTCGTCACCGCCAACGGCCGCAGCCTCAACCGGATCGGCGTCACCCCCGATGTGGAGGTCGACCGCACGGCTGCCGACCTGGCCCGCGGCGACGATCCGCAGCTCGCGCGCGCCCTGGACTGGCTGCGCGGCCGCGAGTAGGGGCAGGGCGCGGGCTGATGCGCGCGGCGCGCCGCCTTCCGATGGCACGCGAGTTGCCGTCCAGTCGGGTAAGGGGTCGACGGCCGCGGGCCGGCACTGGCAACCGGTCGGGAGGTGGGCCTCGAGTGGCAAACGGACGGGCAACATGCGCCCATTGTGGCGCGCCGATCGTCGATCCGACGACCCAGGTCGTCAACAGCGAGCTGGTCTTCTGCTGTCCGAACTGCTCGGCCGCGATGGAGCAGCGCGGCTCGGGCTCCGGTCCACACAGCCACGGCCACGCGAATGCGCTGCGCTGCGCCCGCTGCGGTGTGCCGATCGTCCACGAACGGAGCAGGGTCGGGCAGGGTGATCGCGTGTTCTGCTGCGCGAACTGCGAGGCGGCGGCCCGAGGTCAGGACTTGCCCCGCGAGCGGGTAGCTGGCTGAAAGCGTCCGACGCGACGCGGGGGACGCGCGCCGCCGCGTGGAGGGAGGCGGGGCGATGCTGAAGCGCTTCCATGATCGACATGAGGCGGGCCAGGTTCTGGCCAAGGCGCTGAGCGGCTACGCTGGCCGCCCGGATGTGGTGGTGCTCGCCCTGCCGCGCGGCGGCGTGCCGGTCGCCTACGAGGTCGCCCGCGCGCTCGACGCGCCGCTCGACGTCTTTCTCGTCCGCAAGCTCGGGGTGCCCGGGCAGGAGGAGCTCGCCATGGGCGCGATCGCCTCCGGTGGCCTGCGGGTTCTCAACCCCTCCGTCCTGAGCGTGCTGCGCGTGCCCGACTCGGTGATCGACGCGGTGGCCGACCGGGAGCTCGCCGAGCTCGAGCGCCGGGAGCAGGCCTACCGCGACGGGCGCCCGCCGCTCGACGTGCGCGGCAAGGTGGCGATCCTAGTGGATGACGGGCTGGCCACCGGCTCGACCATGCGGGCGGCGGTGGCGGCGCTGCGCCGGCTCGGCCCGGCCCGGATCGTGGTCGCGGTGCCGGTGGCGGCGGCCGCCACCTGTGCCGAGCTGCGCCACGAGGTCGACGAGGTGGTCTGCGCGCTGACCCCCGAGCCGTTCTACGCGGTCGGCCTCTGGTACGAGGACTTCTCCCAGACGACCGACGACGAGGTGCGCGAGCTGCTCGCCCGGCGGCGGGAGGAGACCCCGGCGCAGGAGCAGCAACGCACCGCCTAGGCCCGGCTCCTGGCCTCCGGCTGCCCGGGCGAGCCGGCCACGAGGAGGGGTAGACGATGTCGGCACCGGCACCACAACCGGCCGCTCGGCCGGTCGAGATCCCCGTCGGGGAGGCGGTGGTCGAGGGCGATCTCGCGGTCGAGCCGCGTGCGCGCGGCCTCGTGCTGTTCGCCCACGGCAGCGGCAGCAGCCGCCACAGCCCGCGCAACCAGTTCGTGGCCCGCGCGCTGCAAGCCGGCGGCTTTGCGACCCTGCTCATGGACCTGCTCACGCCGGCCGAGGAGTGGGCGGAGCGCTCCACGGGCCACCTGCGGTTCGACATCGGCCTGCTGGCGCGTCGGTTGGCCGCGGCCACCGACTGGCTGGCGGCGCGGCCAGAGACGCG
Source organism: Chloroflexota bacterium (assembly GCA_042408635.1). Lineage (GTDB taxonomy): Bacteria > Chloroflexota > UBA6077 > FW602-bin22 > JBHOQZ01 > JBHOQZ01. The sequence continues at coordinate 308 of JBHOQZ010000108.1, read as the reverse complement.
CGACCTACCCATCGGCTATTTCGGCGCCAGCACCGGAGCCGGTGCGGCGCTCGAGGCGGCGGCCGAGCGGCCGGACCCGGTACGCGCCGTCGTCTCACGCGGCGGCCGGCCCGATCTGGCCGGCGAGGCGCTGACCCGCGTCCAGGCGCCCACGCTGCTCATCGTCGGCGGGCTCGACGCGCCGGTCATCGCGCTGAACCAGGCGGCGCTGCAGCAGCTCCGCTGCCCGAAAGAGCTGGTGATCGTGCCGGGCGCGACCCACCTCTTCGAGGAGCCCGGCACGCTCGAACAGGTGGCGGAGCTGGCGC
>JBHOQZ010000107.1:0-4100 GCA_042408635.1 Chloroflexota bacterium | reverse complement strand
GCCGAGCGCGCGGGCAACGGTGGGGTAAGACCACGGCGGGGTCGCGCGTGGCAGACAGATCAACGAACCAGATGCCGTCGGGGACGTGGTCGCGCAGCCGGCTAGCCATCTCGAGAGCGAGGCGGGTCTTGCCGGTGCCGCCGGCGCCAACCAGCGTCACCAGACGCTCCTGGCGCAGCAGACGCGTCACCTCGGCCAGCTCCCAGCCTCGGCCGATCAATCGCGTCAGCGGGGTCGGCAGCGACCCGAGGGTCCGACGCCGGTGCGCGGGTGCGGGAGCGGGCGCGGGTTCGGGCGTGCCCGGGGTGGCGCGTTCAGGCTGCCGCGCCGCGAGGCTCACCTCCGCCGCGCGTCCGGTCGCGGGCTCGATCAGGGAGAGGCGAGCCAGAGCGTGGTCGGCCGGCGGACCGCCATTCCGGGCTGCCCGCTGGTCGACCGGGCGGGCGGCCGCCGCACCGACCAGCGCCTGCCGGTCAGGGGCGCTCAGTTCGAGGACGTCGACCAGCCGTTGTGTGGGATCAGATGGCGAAGTGAATATCGGCGTCACCCGCCGACACATCCTCACACGGTAGCCCGTTGGAGCGGCCAGCAGGCTGGGGTAGTTCCAGGTTCGGGGCGGGCTCCCGAGCCCCGGAACAGAGGCGGACAGCTCCTGGCGCCGCCTGATACCCAACTTCTGGAGGCCGGCCCTTCGGCACGTGGACCGGAGCGGATGGGGTTCGAGTCGTTGTGGGATACTGGGTTCGGCGGCGAGCCGGGACTGCCGCTGGTGGTGCGACCGCTTGGTGGGGGCGCGCGAGACCCCGCCACGCGGCGGGGGTCGGGGGAGCGGTCGATGGAGACGTTTCTCGAAGGACAGCAGCAGATCTTCGACCGGATCATCGAGGGCGCGCCGCTGGCGGAGGTGCTCGAGGCGCTGTTGCGGTTGGTGGAGCGCCAGGTCGACGGTCTGCTCGGCTCGATCCTCCTCCTCGACCGCACGGCCGGGCGCCTGCGCTACGGCGCCGCGCCGAGGCTGACGGCCGATGACAACGCCGCAATCGACGGTGTGGCGATCGAGCGCTGGCGGATCGTGGCGGAGCGCGCCGACCTGCTGGCGCGCGACGTGACGCTGGCGAGCGCGCCCGGGGCCGGCACCACGGTCACGGTCCGTCTCCCGCTCTGCGTGTGAGCGGTGTTCACCGACTGGGTCGAGACGGCCTCGCGCGGGATCGAAGGCCTTGCCGTCTCCATCATCGTGCTGTCGATCATCTACGCCACGCTGCGCTACCTGCTGGCGGTGGCGCTGTGCCAAAGCGCGTTCGCGGCCTACGGCCGCTTCAAGGTCCTGCTCGGGCGATCGCTCCTGCTCGGCCTCGAGATCCTCGTCGCGGCCGACGTCATACGCACCGTCGCCCTCGACACCACGCTCCAGAGCGTGGCCGCGCTCGGCCTGCTCGTGCTCGTGCGCACGTTCCTGAGCTGGTCGCTCATCGTCGAGATCGAGGGCCGCTGGCCCTGGCAGCCGCGTCCCGCCGAATCGAGCGAGGAGACACGTGTGTCCGGCAGCTAGGTGCGGCCGAGGTCGCGCAGCTCGCTCGCGAGCGTCTGGGTGACGGCCGGCGGCAGTGCGCCCGACGCATCCTGGGTGAAGCCCCAGGCGTCGGCCAGCCGCTCGGCGATCCGCCGCGTCAGCTCCTCGACGCTCGCGTCCGGGTGGCGCTCCACCTCGGCGCGCACCGCCGTCTCGATCTCGCGGGAGGCGGCCAGGCTCTCCTCGAAGAACCGCGGCACGTCGGCGCCCCGCAGCACCAGTGACGATTCGCCGCTCCACCGGTAGGGGTGGCCGACGATCAGCGTCTCGACGTCAAGCCCCCGTAGCCGCTCGATGCTCGCGCGGTAGTCGCGGCCCGAGTGCCCGATCAACAGGAACCCACCCCAGCGGGAGCCGCGCCCCTGCACGCTGTCCGAGGCGATCAGCAGCCGGCGCTCCGGCGCGTAGAGGGAGAGCATGTCGGCGCGGTGGCCGGGCGTGTGGAGCCCGACGAACGCGATGCCGCCGGCCTCGATCCGCTCCCCGTCCCCCACCGGGCGTGTCTGCAAGCCGCTCAGACGCTCGGCCGACAGCGGGTGGCAGAGCACGGCCGCGCCGCATGCGCTCTGGAGCGCGGGCAGGCTGCCCGCGTGGTCCCCGTCGGCGTGGGTGAGCAGCAGCGCGCGCAGGTCGGCCGGCCCCTGGCCGCGCGCCGCCAGCTCCGGCTCGAGCACATCCCCCAGCGTCTCCGCCACGCCCGAGTCGACCAGCGCCAGCCCCTCGGCGTCGAGCAGAACGGTCGAGACGACGGCGGCGCCGCCGCGGAACGCGCAGCGGAAGACCGTCACCCCCGGCCCGGCCGCGATGGCACGGCCGCCGGCGGCGTCGAGGTTGTCCGCATCGGTCATGGCGTAACTCCCCCCGGTTCGGCTAGAGGCCCGCGACGAAGCGGCGGATCCGCTCGATCGCGGTCTCAATCGCCTGGATCGAATTGGCGTAGGAGAGGCGGAGGTAGCCCTCGCCGAAGCGGCCGAAGGCCGTGCCCGAGAGCGCCGCCACACCGCCCTCGTCGAGCAGCCGGTCCGCGAACGTCTTCGAATCGAGCCCGGTACCGGAGATGTTCGGGAAGGCATAGAAGGCGCCGGCCGGCATCACGCAGCGGATCCCCGGGATCGAGTTCAGCCCCTCGACGATCACCTGGCGGCGGCGGCGGAACTCCTCGACCATGCGCCCGACCTCGTCCTGCGGCCCGGTCAGCGCCGCCGCCCCCGCTGTCTGGACGAAGTGGGCGGTGCAGGAGACGCTGTTGGTGACCAGGCGCGAGATGGCGGGCGCGAGCTCGCGCGGCATCACACCGAAGCCGAGGCGCCAGCCGGTCATCGCGTAGGTCTTCGAAAACCCGTCGAGGATGATTGTCCGCTCCGCCATCCCGGGCAGGGTGGCGATGCTGTGGTGCGTGCCCTCGTAGAGGATGCGCGAGTAGATCTCGTCCGAGAGGACGATCAGGTCGTGTTCGACCGCCAGCTTGGCGATGCGCTCGAGATCCGCCAGCGTGAGCACGCTGCCGGTCGGGTTCTCGGGCGAGTTCAGGATCAGCAGCCGGCTGCGTGGCGTGATCCGGCGGGCGAGATCGTCGACGTCGAGCCGGAAGTCGAGGTCCTCGCGCAGTTGCAGCGGCACGGCCACGCCCCCGACGAAGTCGACCATGGACTCGTAGATGGGGAAGCCGGGATTCGGGATCAGGACCTCGTCGCCCTCGTTCACCAGCGCGAGGATGGCAAAGAACATGATCGGCTTGCCGCCCGGGGTCACCACCACCTGGTCCGGGTCACACTGGACCCCGCGCGAGCGCGCCATCTCCTGAGCGATGGCGGCGCGCAGATCGGGCGTGCCGGCCGAGGCGACGTAGTGCGTCTGACCCGCCCGCAGCGCCGCCACGCCCGCCTCGACCACGTTCGCGGGCGTGTCGAAGTCGGGCTCACCGATCTCGAGGTGGATCACGTCGACGCCGCGCGCCTCGAGCGCGCGCGCCCGCACCAACACCTCGAATGCCGTCTCGGTGCCCAGGCGGGCCATCCGATCCGCCAGGCGGATGGTGCCCGCCCGCGGGCCACCCTGCCGCTCTCCCACCGCCATAGTGTCGCCTCCTCCCCGGGCCTCCGCCCGGCCTCCACGATCCAGCCTGCCCCGCCATCATACTCGCCGGGAGCGGCTCCCTCAATCGCCCGTGGCCCGGACTCGGCCGCGCGCCGCCCCCTGCGCCCGGCTCCTTGCCATAGGCCCCCCGGGCGGAACCGCCGATGGCAAGGCGGTGGCGTGCATGCGCGGGGCCAGGTCGCTGCGCACCGGCCCGCTGGTCCAGCTCACGTCCAGGTTTTGTTCGAGGTTTAGTGAAGGGGGGGCGATCGACGGGAAGGGATCGGGGTTGAAGGACGGGGTGGCCGGGGGCGACCCCGGCGCGACGGCGTTCGGGGTGCGGTTCGGGCGCTGGGTCTATCGGCGGCGCTGGCCGATCATCGCGGTCTGGGCCGTCGCGCTCCTGGTGGGCGCCGTCTACGCCCCCCTCCTGCCGAGGGCGCTCAAGGCC
>JBHOQZ010000333.1:0-5364 GCA_042408635.1 Chloroflexota bacterium | reverse complement strand
GTAGTAGGTCGTGCCGGGCTGGAGGGGGCCGATCGTCGCTGTCGTCGTGGTGGCGCCGGGCACGTTCTGCTGCCCCAGCGGCGCCCCGCCGGGCACGTTCGTCCACTGGACGATGTAGCCGGTGAGGTTGGCGCCGCCGGTCGGCGTCCAGGTCACGGTCGCGGTCGTCGTGCCGGCGGGCCAGCTCACCTGCACGTTGGCGGGCGCGGGTAACTGCAGCGCGGTCTGAGCCGCGCCGACCACACCGGTCGTCGTGCAGGGCTGCCCGGTCTGGCAGGGGCCGATCGTGTTCGACGGCGCGCTCTGCGCACCCCCCGCCAGCACCACGACGTGGAAAGTGTAGCTGTGGCCCGGCACGAGCGACTGGAGGGCGAGGCTGGTCGCTGTCGCGGCCGTCGGCGCGCCGATGGCGACGGGCGGCTGCCCGTCGATGCTGACGTAGACCTGGTAGCCGGTGATCCCCGGCGTGGGGCTCGGCGCCCAGGTCACGGTGCCCTGGTCCGCCGCGGCGCTGGTGAAGGCGACGTTCGTCGGCGGGGCCACGGTGCCGCCCGGGGGTGGAGTCGTCGCGGGCGGCTGCGTCGCCGGGGGCGGCGTCGTGCCGCCGGGCGGCGCGCCGGTCGTCGGCAGGCCGAAGAAGCCGCCGGTCGCCTTGAGCGGACCGACCCGGTTCGACTCGGCGCCGCTCGCACCGGAGGCGTCCTGCGCGACGACGTAGAACCAGTAGGAGGTGCCGTCGGTGAGGTTGCTGATCGTCGTGCTGGTCTGGCCGGCCGGCACGACGCCCAGCGAGGTGAACGTCGAGCCGTCGGTCGACTGGTAGATGGCGTAGCGCTCGATCGTGCCGCCCGAGGGCGCGGTCCAGGAGAGGGTGATCGCCGCGCTGCCGGTCTGGGTCGCCGTCAGGTTCGCGGGGGCGCCGAGCGAGGAGTTGGTGGGCGGTATGGCCGGCGTGGCGGGCGCCGGCGGGGTGGTCGGCGCGGTGCCAGCCGGTGCCGCCGGCGCGCCCGCGCCGCCCCCCATCATGGCGGCAAGCGCCGAGTTGGCGGGGGTAGCAGGGGTGCCGGCCGGAGGCGGCGGGGTCGAGCCGGCGGTGTTCGCGGTGCCGCCGGTGCCAGCAGTGGCGGTGGTGGTCGAGGTCGAGCGCAGCGGCGGGGGCGTGGGCAGCGTCTGCGGGTTCTTCGGCGGAGCGATGGTCGCCAGGTTCGTGTTGGTGGTGAGCTGCACGGGCACCTGGGCGACGACCTCGCCGCAGGGGCCGGTGGCGTAGACGTAGAGCATCACCTCACCCGTGGCGGGCAGGTTGTGGGGCAGCACCAGTCCGCTGAAGCCCGAGCGCGCGTGCGCCTCGGTGGCGGGATCGCTCTGCAGGTCCTGCCGGGCCAGGCCGTAGCGGGGCGTCGCCACCAGCTTCCCCTGCTCCTTGGGGCCGAGGTAGACCTTGATCTCGCTCACGCCCTCCTCACCCGGTCGGTTCGGATCGTAGGCGTAGCCCACGACGAGCAGCGGCGCCTCGGTGAGCTGGCCCGCCGCCGGCAGATCGATCTCGAGCGTGATGCAGCCCTCGACGCGCGTCTTGCCGCTGATCAGCGGCGGCGGCTCGGCGGTGATGCCGACGGTGACCGGCAGCGTCTGCGTGGTAGTACCGCAGCTCCCCTTCGCCACGACGTAGAGGGTGTAGCTGCCCGGCGCCATGGTCGCCGTGTCCCAGCTTACCGACCAGCCCGAGCGGGCGAAGCGCGGATCGCCCAGGAAATCGGCCACGTCCGAGCGGTCGACGCCGTAGGTCGCGGTGCCGACCGGGATGCCACCCTCGCCGGGCGGCGCGTTCAGCGCCACCTCGACGGAGCTGACACCGGTGCCCTCGCCGGCGGGGTCGACCGCCCAGCCACTCACCGTGTAGATGCCGCCGACGACCTCTTCGGCCTGCGGCGCGTCGATGTTGATCCGTCCCTGACACTCCGCTGCCGGCGCCGCGTGCGCCGGCGTGACCGAGGGCGCGCTCCCCGTCCAGAGCGCCGTACCGCCGGCGATGCCGGCGGCGAGCATCAGCCGCGCCGCCCGCGCCCAGAATCCGAACGTTCTCATCGGTCGAGCCCCCCGACTGCCGAGTTCGAGCCCCCGCGTCGCCCTGCACCATTCGGGGGCCTACGTTCAACAGCTGCCTATCGTCCGCACCATAACGGGGGTTCCCTAACACTCAGCTAAGGTCATGTTATCAAAGTGTAAATGCACGGCTCTTTCGACATACAACCAACCGCGTGCCGAGTCGTTACTGGGCGGGGAGCGGCGGCCTGCCCCGCCTTGCCCTACGCTGCCAACCAGGCTACTATGTTCAGCATAGATTGAACGTAGCAAACGTTGCGCAACGGCGGCGGGAGGGGGTATCGGGGTGGAGCAGGAACTGGCGGCGAGCCGCCGCTACCACGAGCGACAGCACTTCGTCGAGGAGATCGGGCTGCTCTTCGAGCGGAGCGGCACGCCGCGGATGGCAGGTCGGATCCTCGGCTGGTTGCTGATCGCCGACCCGCCTCACCAGTCGACCGACCAGCTCATCGCGGCGCTCAGCGCCAGCAAGGGCTCGGTGAGCATGATGACTCGCCTGCTCATCCAGATCGGCCTGATCGAGCGGATCGCTCTGCCGGGCCAGCGCCGCGACTACTTCCGCGTGCGGCCCAACGCCTGGGCCCGGCTCCTGCGCGAGCAGTCGGGGATGCTGACGGTGATGCGCGAGACGGCCGAGCGCGGGTTGGCGCTACTTGCCGACGAGACGGCCGAGCACCGCCGGCGGCTGGAGGAGATGCGCGACTTCTACGCCTTCTTCGAGCGCGAGTTCCCGGGGCTGCTCGCGCGCTGGGAAGCCGAGCACGACCGGCAGAATGGCCACGCGCGCTGACGATGTCGACCCATACCCAGGCGTTCGGCGCCACCCGGGCGCGAGCGGGCCGGGAGCCAGGGGAGCCGCTGCTGCCCGGCGCGGCCGCGCCGGGCCGGCGCTTCCCCATCACCCCGGTGCTGGCACTGCCGTTCCCGGTGCGCAGTATGCTGCACCGCTGGCGCGGGCTGGTCGGCATGATGCTCGGCGTGGGGATCGCGCTCGGCATGGTCAACACGCTGCTGGGGATCGGCGCCGCCTCGGTCGAGATCTACACCGGCGACTACACCCGCTCCACCGCCGACCTCTACATCGTCCAGCGCGGCGGCACGCTCATCCCCATCCTGCCCAGCGACACGCCCGGCACGATCAAGGGCGCCCGGGCCGCCCTGGCCGCCATCCGGGGCATGCCCGGCGTCAACGAGGCGGTCGGGGTGATGACCTGGTCGCTGGAGCACGAGCGGCCCGGGCCGCGCCGGCGCGACGAGCCGACCGAGCTCTTCTCCGTGATGGGCGTGGACGGCGACCCGGAGCGGATCGCCGGCATGCTGCACCTGCGGCGCGGACGCTGGGTACGCCGGAGTAACGAGATCGTGGTGGGCGACAAGCTCAGCCGCGAGAAGGGGATCGGCCTGGGCGACACCGTCCGGCTGAACCGGCGCGACTTCACGGTCGTGGGGATCGGCCGGCTGCGCGGCTTCGGCTTCGGCGGCGAGTCGATGGCCTTCATGGACTACCGGGCGTTCCGGCAGCGGGCCGGCTTGGGCGACGTGGTGAGCATCATCGCGGTCGACACCGCCCGGCCCGATCTCCTGCGCGAACGACTGCCCGACATCGGCTCGCTCACGGCGTTCGATCCGCCCGAGCTGGCCGCGCTCGCCGAGCAGGCGCGCGCCAGCGCCACGGCGTTCTACTGGATCCTGAGCGCGCTGGCGCTCTTGATCGGCGGGCTGTTCGTGAGCAACATGCTCGGCCAGTCGGTCGCCGAGCGTCGGCTCGAGTTCGCCACGCTGCGCGCGATCGGCGTGCCCTCGCGCACGATCCTGCTGGCGGTAGCGATGGAGTCGGTCGCGGTCAGCGCGGTCGCGGGGGCGCTGGGCGTCGGGATCAGCCTGTTCTTCGGCTGGCTGATCAACGCCTACCTGGCGCCCCAGTTCGGCCTCGAGTCGCTCTACACCGCCGATGCGCGGTCGTTCCTCAACGCCTTCCTGATCGCCTTCGGGCTGGGGCTGGCGGCCGGGTTCCTGCCGGCGCGGCGGGCAACCCGCGTCGACCCGGTCGACGTGTTGCGCGAGGCCTAGCGGGGATCAGGTCCACCGGCGAACGATGCACGATATCTGGCCAGGCCCGGCGCGGGCCTGATAGGGGAGGACACGATGCTCACGTTGACCGACGTGTCGCGCGTCTATCGCTCGGGCGAGGTCGAGGTCGTGGCGCTGCGCGACGTCAGCCTCTCGATCGGGGACGGCGAGTTCGTGGTGATCGTCGGCCCATCCGGCTCGGGCAAGAGCACGCTGCTGCAGATCCTTGGCCTGCTCGACCGGCCGAGCCGCGGCCGTGTGACGTTCGACGGCCAGGACGTGGGCGCGATGGACGACGCCGAGCGCACCCGGTTGCGGCTGCACGCGCTCGGCTTCGTCTTCCAGCGCTTCCACCTGCTCGGCGACTTCACCGCCATCGAGAACGTGGCGCTGCCCATGGAGGCGGCCGGCATGCCGCCGGCCGAGCGCTACGACCGGGCCGCCTGGCTGCTCGAGTCGGTCGGGCTGGGTGATCGGCTGACGTTCGTGCCGGGGCAGCTCTCGGGCGGCCAGCGCCAGCGCGTCGCCATCGCGCGTGCGCTTGCCAACGAGCCCCGGATCGTGCTCGCCGACGAGCCGACCGGCGCGCTCCACAGCGAGGACAAGGTGCGCGTGCTCGAGCTCTTCCGCCGGGTGCAGCGTGGCGGCCGCACCGTCGTGATCGTGACGCATGACCCGGAGATCGCGGCGAACCCCGGCGGCGTGCCCCCGCGCCGCCTCGAAATCCGCGACGGGCGGGTCAGGGAGGTGGCCGCGTGACCGCAACCCGCAACGGCTTCGACACCCGCCCGGCGCCGATCGCCCCGCCCGCGGACACGGCACCGGCTTCGACCGACGCCGGCACCCGATCGGAGACGACCATGGCACGTCCCGCCCCCTCAGCCCCGCCGCACACGGGAGAGAACCTGGCCAGGCCAGCGCCGCCGTCTCGCGGCCCGGAAGCGACAGCGCCCCAAGTGCCGATCACCGCGCCAGCGCACTCGGCGCCAGGATCGACGGTCGCGCCACCGGAGTCGGCAGCGGCCACGCCGGAAGCGTCTCCCCCACCGGTGTCCGCAGCGGCCGGGCCGGAAGCGTCTCACCCACCCGCGCCACCGCCCCCCGCGCCACGGCCGCGACGCCGCCGGCGCTGGCCGGTCGTCGTCGTCGCGCTGCTGGCGCTCGCGCTGACGATCGGCGCCGCCCTGG
>JBHOQZ010000102.1:0-1409 GCA_042408635.1 Chloroflexota bacterium | reverse complement strand
CCCAGCTCCAGGCCGATGATGCCGCCGCCGATCACGATCAGGTGCTCGGGTACCTCGGGCAGCGCCAGCGCGCCGGTGGAGGAGAGCACGCGCTCCTCGTCGAACGGTGCGCCGGGGAAGGGGATCGGCGCCGAGCCGGTGGCGATGATGGCGCTGCGGGCGGTGACCCGCCGCACGTCGCCCTCGGCGCTCGCCACCTCGATCCGGTCGGGCTCGACGAAGCGGCCGAGGCCGCGCAGCCAGGTGATGCCGTTCTTGCGGAAGAGGAACTCGACGCCGCGCGTCAAGCTGCGGACGATGCCGTCCTTGCGCTGGTGGAGGCGGCGCAGGTCGATCCCGACCTCCCCGACCTGGATACCGTGCGAGTCGGCGTGGCGGCGGATCTGGTCGTAGAGCTCGGTCGAGTCGAGAAGCGCCTTCGACGGGATGCAGCCGACGTTGAGGCAGGTGCCCCCCAGCGTCGGCTCCTTCTCGACCACGCCGACCTTGAGGCCGAGCTGCGCCGCCCGAATCGCGCCGACGTAGCCGCCGGGCCCCGCCCCGATCACCACCAGATCGAAGGTGTCCTCACCCGCCGCGGCCGCGCCGCCGGCCGCCGGTCCCTGCGCAGTTGCCATCGCCTCCCACCCTCTCGTCAGCCCTCGAGCAGCAGCGTTTCCGGGTCCTCGACCAGCTCCTTGACCCGCACCAGGAACGTTACCGCCTCGCGGCCGTCGACGATGCGGTGGTCGTAGGAGAGCGCCACGTACATCATCGGGCGGATCACGATCTGCCCGCCGACCACGACTGGTCGCTCCTCGATCTTGTGCATGCCGAGGATGCCCACCTGCGGCGGGTTGAGGATCGGCGTCGAGAGCAGCGAGCCGTAGATGCCGCCGTTGGTGATGGTGAAGGTGCCGCCCTGGAGCTCGGGCAGCGTCAGCGTGTTGTTGCGTGCCCGCTCGGCCAGGTCGGCGATCTCGCGTTCGATCTGGGCGAACGTCTTGCGGTCGGCGTCGCGCACCACCGGCACGACCAGGCCGGCCTCGGTGCCGACCGCGATGCCGATGTCGTAGTAGTGCTTGATGACGATCTCGTCGCCCTGGATCTCGGCGTTGAGCAGCGGCTGCGCCTTGAGCGCACCCACCACCGCCTTGGTGAAGAACGACATGTAGCCGAGCCCGATGCCGTGGCGCTTCTGGAACGCCTCGCGCCGCTGGCGCCGCAGATCCATCACCGCGCTCATGTCGATCTCGTTGAACGTGGTCAACATGGCGGCGGTGTGCTGCGCCTCGACCAGCCGCTGCGCGATCACCTGCCGCCGCCGCGTCATGCGCACCCGCTCCTCGCGCCGGTCCGGCGACGGCCCGGTCGCGGCGCCGGGCGCACCCGCTGGCGTGGTCGGTCGCGCGGGCGCGGCGGATTGAGCG
>JBHOQZ010000094.1:0-11368 GCA_042408635.1 Chloroflexota bacterium | reverse complement strand
GTCGGCGCGCACATGATCGTGTACTGGTGGACGCGCAGCATCCCCTCGATCAGGTCGACGGGCGCGCAGACGTAGCCGACGCGCCAGCCCGTCATCGCGTACGCCTTCGAGAAGCCGCCCAGGAGCATCGTGCGATCGCGCATGCGCGGCAGCGCGGCGAAGCAGGTGTGCTCGACGCCGTAGGTGAGGCGGTCGTAGATTTCGTCGGCGAAGACGAGCAGGTCATGCCGCTCGGCCACCGCCGCGATCGCCTCCAGGTCCGGCCGCTCGAGCACGGCTCCGGTTGGGTTGTTCGGGAAACCGAGCAGGAGCGCGCGCGTGCGCGGCGTGATGGCGGCCTGGATCCCCGCCGCCGTCAGCTTGAACTCCTGCTCCGGGTAGGTCGGCACCGGCACCGCGGTGCCCCCCGCCAGCACGATCGCCGGCAGGTAGGCGACATAGCTCGGGTCCGCCATGATCACCTCGTCGCCGGGGTCGATCGTGGCGCGCACCGCGATGTCGAGCGCCTCGGAGACGCCAACCGTGATGATGATCTCGCGCGCCGGGTCGTAGCGCACGCCGTAGAGCCGCTCGAGGTGCTCGGCCAGGGCGCGGCGCAACTCGATCAGGCCGAAGTTCGAGGTATAGTGCGTCTCCCCCGCCTCGATCGAGGCGATGGCGGCGCGCGAGATGGGCTCGGGCGTGACGAAATCGGGCTCGCCGACGCCGAGCGAGATCACGCCGCTGGTCGACTGCACCAGGTCGAAGAACTTGCGGATCCCCGAGGGTGGGATACTCCCGAGGCGCCGTGCCAGCCGCCCCGACCGGGGCGGCGCGCTCGGGGTCAGGGCGGGCGCCACGGCCAGGCGGCCTTCGGCGTCGATATTCGTCATGTCTGGTTCTCCAATCGCTCGACGCGGCCGCCGCCCGGCCGCGCCGCCGCTCACCTGGCGACCGAACCGGGTCACCCGCGTCGGTGCGGCTGCCGCGCAGGGTCGCTCAGCCGCTCCGTTCCGCAAGGCGGTCCTGCTCGAAGGCGTGGGCAATCCGCAGGATGGTCGATTCGCCGAGCGGCCGGCCGATCACGTGCAGACCGACGGGCAGGTCGTCCACCTCGCCTGCCGGCACGCTCAGGGCGCAGCAGCCGGCCACGTTCACCGGGATCGTGAAGACGTCGATCAGGTACATCGCCAGCGGGTCATCCACCTTGGCGCCGAGCGGGAACGCCACGACCGGCGCCACCGGCGCCAGCAGCGCGTCGAACTGCTCGAACGCCGCGTCGAAGTCGCGCTTCATCAGCGTGCGCACGCGCTGTGCCTTGAGGTAATAGGCATCGTAGTAGCCGGCGGAGAGCGCGTAGGTGCCGAGCATGATGCGCCGCTTCACTTCGGGGCCGAAGCCCGCCTCGCGCGTGCGCTCCATCGCGTTGAAGATGTCGGCGCCCGGCAGCGAGAGGCCATACTTCACGCCGTCGTAGCGGGCGAGGTTGGCGCTCGCCTCGGCCGGCGCGATCAGGTAATAGGCCGCTACACCGTAGCGCGTGTGCGGCATCGACACCTCGTCCACGCGCGCGCCCAGCCCCTCGAGCTGGCGGATGGCGGCCCGGATCGTCGCCTCGACGCGCGGCTCGATCCCCTCCGTGAAATACTCACGCGGCACACCGAGCCGGAGCCCGCGCACGCCGCCCTCCAGCTCGGCTAGGTAGTCGGGCACGGGTGCGTCGAGCGTGGTCGAATCGCAGGCGTCGTGTCCGGCGATCTCGCGCAGGAGCAGCGCCGTGTCGGCCACCGTCCGGCCGAACGGCCCGACCTGGTCGAGCGACAAGCCGAAGGCGACGAGGCCGTAGCGCGAGACGCGCCCGTACGTCGGCTTGAGACCGACCACGCCGCAGAAGCTCGCCGGCAGCCGGACCGACCCGCCCGTCTCGGAGCCGAGGGAGATCGGCACCGTGCCAGAGGCGACCGCCACCGCCGAGCCACCGCTGCTGCCGCCGGGCACCCGGTCGAGATCCCAGGGGTTGCGCGTCGGGAAGAAGCCCGAGTTCTCGGTCGAGGAGCCCATGGCGAACTCATCGAGGTTCGTCTTGCCGACGATCACGGCGCCCGCTGCGCGCAGCTTCGCGACGACCGTCGCGTCGAAGACCGGCACGTAGTTCTCGAGGATGCGCGAGCCGCAGGTCGTGAGGAGCCCCGCGGTCGAGAGGTTGTCCTTGACCGCGATCGGCACCCCGGCCAGCGCGCCGACCGGATCACCGGCCGCGATGCGGCGGTCGACCTCGCGCGCGGCAGCCAGCGCGCCGTCGCGGTCCACCGTGATGTAGGCGCGCAGCTCGGCGTCGGTCGCCTCGATCCGGCCTAGCGCAGCCTCGGTCACCTCGACCGCCGAGCGCTCGCGCCGCCGCACCAGCGCGGCGGTCTCGATGGCGGTCGGCTCGTTCGTCGCCAGCAGCATACGCACCTCGTTCTCAGGATCCTGAACCCGGACGACCCGGCCTACGCCGCCCGTTCGTCGCCAGCAGCATGCGCACCTCGTTGTCAGCGCTCACTCCGCTCCGCTGCGGAGTACCCTGCTCGAGTTTGCGGATTCGGCCACCCGCCACGCGTGCCCATCACGTCGCCACCCGGATACCTCCGCGACGCGCCGGGCTGCCCCACCCTTGACGTCGCCTTGACTGGCTTGCCTGCCCTACGCCGATGGTCGGACCGCGACGCAACCCGGGCCTTCCCACTCTTCACGTCTCAGCGGCGTGGGACGCAGCGCGGCGGGCCGCCGCGCCGGCAGCCGGCCGGCCCTACTCGAAGACGGCCTGAACCCGGAAGTAACCGGCCTCGGCTCGGGGGGCGTTGGCGAGCACAGCTGCCTGGGGCAGTGATGGGCGCACCACGTCGTCGCGCATCACGTTCTCGAGCCCCGTCACCTGCGCCGTCGGCTCGACCTCCTCGGTGTTGAGCTCGTTGAGCACGTCCATGGCTTCGAGGATCGCCGAAATCTGCCGGCTGAAGATCTCCACCTCGGCCTCGGTGATCCCCAGCCGCGCCAGCCGCGCCACATGCTCGACCTGTTCCCGTTCGATCCGCATGCCCTACCCTCACCCCGCGCCTGGGCGGCGCGCTCCATCACACCCCAACGATTCTACCCGACGCCGCACCCAACCGCGTGCGCCGGTCGCCCCCCACCCCCCAATCCTGGGAGAGTCGGGCGCCTCGGCTCCCACTGATGGAAGGGAAGGTGCCACCGTCCTCCTCTCCCCCAGCCTTGGGGGAGAGGGCCGGACTGAGGGGGCAGCTCGGCGGGGGTGTGGTGACCCACCCGGCTCAGTGCGCCTCCTCCCAGTTCGGGCCGACCTTCACCTCAACGACGAGCGGCACATCCATGGTGAACGCTTCCTCCATCGTGGCGCGCACGAGCGGGCAGAGGCGCTCCACCTCGTCGCGCGGTGCCTCGAAAACCAGCTCGTCGTGCACCTGGAGGATGAGCTCGCTCTTGAAACCGCCCTCGGCCAGCTTCGGTGCGAGGGCGACCATCGCCCGCTTGATGATGTCAGCGGCGGTGCCTTGGATCGGCGCGTTGATCGCCTGCCGCTCGGCGCGCCAGCGCAGCGTCGGGTTGCGCGCGTTCAGGTCGGGGATGTAGCGCCGCCGCCCGAACAGCGTCTCCACGTAGCCGCGCTCGCGCGCCACCCGGACCGTCTCCTCCATGAACGCGGTCACGGCCGGGTAGCGGCGCGAGTAGCGCTCCATATAGTCGGCGGCGGTCTTGCGCGGGATCTTGAGGTTCTCGGCCAGGCCGAAGTCGCTCACGCCGTAGATGATCGCGAAGTTGAGCGTCTTGGCGATGCGCCGCTGATCGGGTGTCACCTCGCCCTCTGGCACCTCGAACATGTCCATCGCGGTCGCCGTGTGGATGTCGCGTCCGGAAGTGAAGGCGGCGATTAGCGCCGGATCGTGCGTGATGTGGGCGAGGATGCGCAGCTCGACCTGCGAATAGTCGGCTGCGACGATGACGTGATCCGGCCGGCCAGGGATGAAGGTGCGCCGCACCTGCCGCCCCAGCTCGGTCCGCACCGGGATGTTCTGCAGGTTGGGGTCGGAGGAGGAGAGGCGCCCGGTCTCGGTGCCGGTCTGGTTGAACGTCGTGTGGACGCGGCCCGTGGCGGGGTGGACGAGCAGCGGCAGGGCGTCGACATAGGTGCTCTTGAGCTTGATGAGGTCGCGGTGCTCCTGGATGATGTCGATGATCTCGTGGGTGCCGCGCAACCGCTCAAGCTCGGCCGCGTCGGTGCTCGGGCCGGTCTTGCCGCGCTTGCCTACAGGCAGTTTCAGTTCGTCGTAAAGGACCTGCCGGAGCTGGAGCGTGCTCGTCAGGTTGAATTCGTGGCCCACGGCGGCGTAGGCGCGCCGCTCGAGCTCCGCGATCCGCTCGCTCAGTTCGCGCGAGAGCAGCTTGAGCGCGGCCACGTCGATCGCGACGCCCGCCTCCTCCATGCCGGCCAGCACCGCCGACAGCGGCAGCTCGAGGTCGCGGTAGAGCGACCAGAGGCGCTCGTCCCCGCGCAGCCCCGCTTCGGCCTGCTCGCGCAGCGGCGCGATCACCGCCACCTCATCGCCAGCGAAGCGCGCCACCGGCTCAACTCCCACCTCGCCGAGCGGCACGGCGCTACGGCCGGTGCCGGTGAGCGCCTGCACCGCCTGGAGCTCCAACCCGAGCTTGCTGAAAGCGAGGTCCTTCAGGCCGAAGTGTCGGAGGTTGGCCTCGAGCAGATAGGCGGCCAGCATCGCATCGCCCGCCACGCCACCCAGTGTGACGCCGTGGCGGGAGAGCACGACGGTGTCGTACTTCGTGTTGTGGCCGACCTTCGGGTGAGTCGGGTCCTCGAGGAGCGGGCGCAGCAGCCCGAGCGCCGTCTCGAGCGGGATCTGACCGGCCGGGCCGGGGTCGCTGTGCCCGAGCGGCACGTACCAGGCCGACTCGGCGGTCGCGAAGGCGAGGCCGACCAGCCCGGCGCGCATCGGCTGGATCGGGTCGTCGGTCACCGTGCGCAGGGTGAACGGCTCGGCTTCTCGGGTTGACGACCCGAGGCCGGCCAGCGCCTCGACCAGCGCGATCAGCGCGTCCTCGGTGCGCACCACGCGCAGCGGCAGCCCGGTTGCCGTCTCGCCCAGCAGATCACCGGGAGCCCCGAAGAGCGCGAGCTGCGCCGTGCCCGATGCTGCCGGTCGGCCGGCGCGGGCCGTACCGGCGGGGCCGTTGCCTGGTGAACCCGGGTCGGCCGCCCCGGCGCTCGCGGGGTCGGGTTGGCCGGACGGTTCGCTCGCACCGTTGGAGTTCGCTGGCTGGGGGATGCGGTTGAGGAGCGAGGTGAATTCGAGCTCGCGCAGCACGTCGACGACGCGGCCACGGTCGAACCCGCCGAAGTGGGCCTCGTTCATGTCCAGTTCGAGCGGCACGTTGCGCACAATCGTCGAGAGGTGGCGACCCTGAAAGGCGGCTTCCCGCCCCGCTTCAAGGAGCGTCCGGGTCTTCGGGGGCACGCGGTCGAGGTTGGCGTAGAGCGCGTCGAGGCTGCCGAACTCGCCGATGAGCCTGGCGGCGGTCTTCTCCCCGATGCCGCGCACGCCGGGGATGTTGTCGGAGGGATCGCCCTTGAGCGCCTTGAAGTCCACGAGCTGCGCCGGGCTGAGCCCGTAGCGCTCGCGCACCGCCGTCTCGTCGTAGATGATCGTGTCACTGAAGGTGCGCCGCGAGGTCAGCACGCGCGTCAGCGGGGAGACGAGTTGGAGGGCGTCGGTGTCGCCGGTGACGATCGTCGTCTCGATGCCACGCGCCTCGGCCTGGCGCGCCAGCGTCCCGAGCACGTCGTCCGCCTCGAAGCCGTCGATCTCGTAGACCGGGATGCCGAGCGCGTCGACGATCTGGCGCACGCGCTTGAACTGCGGGCGCAGGTCCTCGGGCTGGCTCTGCCGCGTCGCCTTGTACTGCTCGTACTCGAGGTGGCGGAAGGTCGGCGCGGCGCGGTCGAAGGCGACCGCGACGGCGTCCGGCTTGATCTCCTGGAGGACCTTGAAGAGCATCGAGGCGAAGCCGTAGGCGGCGTTCGTCTGCTCGCCGGTGCGCGCGTTGCTCATCGGCGGCAGCGCGTGGTAGGCGCGGTAGACGAGCGCGTGGCCGTCGACCAGCACCAGCGTCCGGGCCATCGAGCAGGCTCCTTCGGGGGTGAGTGGTCGCTTGGTCTGCGTCGGGAGCGTGGACCGCCCGGGCGCGGGTCGCGGTCGACCGCGACCCGCCGCGCCAGGCGAGCTAGAGGTTGCGCGTGCCGCCCGACCGGAGCGGGGCGAGCGCAATCTCGTCCACCGGCTGTCCCAGTCGACGCGACAGCTCCCCCACGAGCCCGGCCAGCCGGGCGCGCCACGCCGGCGCAGTCAGCGGCTCACTCCACATGATAAGGGCGTCTTCGCCGTTATCGCTATAGTAGCGGCGGCGCGTGCCGTGGACGGTGAAGCCGTATTTGTGGTAGAGCGCCTGGGCGACGGTGTTGGAGACGCGCACCTCGAGCGTGAGCTGGGCGGCGCCGGCGGTCTCGGCGATGCGGAAGAGCGCCACCAGCAGCAGCTCGCCCAGCCCCTTGCCGCGCTGGTCCGCCCGCGTGGCAATGGTCGTCACGTGTGCCTCGTCGGCCATCAGCCAGAGCCCGGCGTAGCCCAGGATGGGCGCGCGGGGACGGCTCGACCGTCCGTCCGCCCGCGCCGCCCCGTTCCCGGTCGAGCGATGCAGAATCCGATCGAGCAGCCGGCCGAAACCGCCCTCGTCGTCCGACCGGCCGGCCGGGGTGCAACCGGGGGGCGGTCCCGGGTCGGGCTCGTTGCGCACCACGACGTAGCGGGCGAGGCGGTTCTCGCGCAGCTCGCGCCGGTGGGCGTTGGCCGGCCAGGTCAGGCTGAACGCCTCGCGCTCGATCTCGACGATCTCGTCGATGTCCTCGAGCGCCATCGGCTCGACTACGTACATGCCTCCCCACCCGGACCGTCTGCGGCGGCGCCGACCGCCGCTGGCCGCTCGACCCGGCTGCGCACGGGCGAATGGCCGAGGTAGATCGGTTGAAGCGTCGCCCCGTCGTCGTGCCCCGCCGCCAGCCGCCGGCGGCCGAGTTCACCCAACACGCTCGGCCGCGGGCGCGCCGCCACCGGCGGCTCGGGCACATGCATGCCCCTCCGGGCGAGGGTGTCGGGGTCGATGCCGGCCGCCTCGATTTCACCCACGAGCAGTGTTCCGGGCTCCAGGCGCCCCAGTAGCTCCGCAATCGGTAGCGCGCTCCAGATGGTCGGCTCAGTCGCCGTGGCACCCAGGTAGAGCGCCGCGTGCCAGCGGCCTCGCCCCGCCACCACCAGCGCGCAGGTCGGGCGCCCGGCCGTCAGGAAGGGCGCGGCGGTGACCTCGAACGTGGAGACGCCGACCAGCGGCAGACCGCGTGCCACGGCCAGCCCCTTGGCGACCGCCAGGCCGGCCCGCAGGCCGTTGAAGCTGCCGGGCCCAGTTGCCACCGCCAGCGCCGCCACGTCGGCCATGCCGGCGCCAGCCAGCCCGAGCAGCTCGCCGATCGCCGGCACCAGGCGGGCGGTGTTGTCCCGGCCTACTCGGCAGATCAGCTCACCCCGCACCGACGCGCCCTCGAGCAAGGCGATCCCGACGTCGTCCGACGAGCTGTCGATCGCCAGCAGCACGAGCCGCTCTCCGCTCACGTTGCCACCGCGCCCGAGCCGGGCTGGCCGGCGGTCATCTGCGACGCTGCACCTTCCGGGCCAGCGGCCTCGGCCGCCACCAGCCAGTCGCGCAGGAGCGTCGCCGAGCGCTCGCCGCCCGGCGACGCCCGCAGCCGACGCTCCTCCCCCGCCGGCTTGATCTCGATCAACAGGGCGTCGGCCGGTAGGAGCGGCCGGGCGACCTCGGGCCACTCGACCATGGTCGCTGCCCGCGCGTCGTCGAGGTAGTCGTCGAGCCCGAGATTGGCCGCGTCCTCGGGCCGGACGATGCGGTAGAGGTCCATGTGGTAGAGCCGCCGCAGCGGGCGACCGCCGGGCAGGGCGTACTCGTGGATGAGCGCGAAGCTGGGGCTGGCGACCTCCTCGCCCGCGCCCAGCGCGTCCGCCACACCGCGCACGAGCGCCGTCTTGCCGGCGCCGAAAGGCCCGGCCAGGAGCACCACGTCGCCCGGCCGCAGCGCCGCCGCGAGCGCGGCGCCGAGCCGCAGCGTGTCGGCCTCGGACCGGCTCCACAACTCGACCGGCGACCCGGCCGCCTCGGCCCGACCCACCGCCCCTCCGGGCCGGCCTGGCTCGATCACACCGCCCCGCTCATGCACCGAAGGTCTCCCGCAGATGGTCCCAGCCGCGCCGCGCCAGCGGCCGTTCAGCGCCGGAGGCGTCGACCACGCGCACCGCCGGCTCGCCCGAGCTGGCGTCCTCGATCCGGCCAATCTCGGTGATCGCCGTCCCGGTGGCGCGGGCGAGCGCCGGGCCGGCGCCGGCGAGCACATCGGCCGGCGCGCAGACCAGTAGCTCGTAGTCCTCCCCGCCGGAGAGCGCCAGATCGAGCGCGGCTGCAGGCCCGAGCCGCGCGGCGGCGGCCGGGTGGCGCGGAACCTGCTCTGCCTCGATCCGCGCGGCCACCCCGCTGGCCTGGCAGATGTGGCCGAGGTCCGCGACCAGACCGTCGCTCACGTCCATCGCGCAACGGACGCCGGCACGCAGCAGGCATTGCCCCTCCGCCACCCGGGGGATCGGGCGGAAGTGCGCCCGCCGAATGGCCTCGACCTCGGCGCCGCCGCCCGCATTCAAATCCGGGTGGAGCCAGGCGCCCGAGCCGCCGAGCATGCCGGTCACGGCGACAACGTCGCCCGCCCGGGCCGCCGAGCGCCGCATCACCTCGCCGGTCGGGTCGAGCGTCTCGCCGAGGAGGGTCACCGTCAGGAACAGCGGGCCGCGCGTCGAGACGACGTCGCCGCCGGCGACGACCACGCCGTAGGCGTGGCAGGCTTCGCCCAGCCCGTCGTAGAGGCCGGTGAGCAGCGCCGTGTCCATGTCGGGCCGCAGCCCGAGCGTGACGAGGGCCCAGCGCGGACGGCCGCCCATCGCGGCGATATCGCTCAGGTTCACGGCGAGCGATTTCCAGCCCAGCTCCGCCGGCGTCGCCTCGCCGAGCCGGAAATGGACGTCCTCGACGAGCGTGTCGGTGGTGGCGATGGTGGGCAGCGCTGCGTCCCAGACCGCGGCGTCGTCGCCCAGCGGGACACGGAGCGCGGGGTCGGTCGTGGGCACGCGGCGGCAGAGGGCGTCGATCAGTCCGAATTCGCCGAGCTGTGAAACACGCATAACACGATTATAGATGCTTGTCCCCTCCGGTCGGTGGTCGAAGGCGGGGAGGCGGGCACCGAGCGAGCCCACGCTACCCTCCCCGGCCACTATACTCAGAGCGGAGGAGGACAAGCCCCCTGATCGGCGTGATCTCGGATATTCACGGCAATCTCGAAGCGCTTAAGGCCGTGCTCGCGGATGCCGAGGACGTCACGGCCTGGTGGTGCCTGGGCGACGTCGTCGGCTACGGTCCCCACCCGCGCGAGTGTCTGGCACTCGTGCGGCAGCGGTGCTGCCTCATCATCGCGGGCAACCACGATCGGGGCGTCTCCGGTGAGGTACCGGAGACGCAGTTCAACCCGACCGCCCGGCACGCCATCCTCTGGACGCGCACCCAGCTTCCCGACGCGGATCTGCTCTACCTGGCGCGCCTGCCCCTGCGTGAGGAGCCGGAGCCGTTCACGCTGGTGCACGGCAGCCCACGCGCACCGCTCGAGGAGTATATCCTGAGCGCGGAGCAGGCGGTGGCCGCCATGGACATGATCGACACCAAGCACCTGCTCGTCGGCCACTCGCATCTCCAGTTCATCTGGGCGAGCGAGGTCGGCTTCGAGCCGGCGGAGATCGACGAGACGGGCCGCGCCCCCTGGCTCTCCCTCTGCGCGGGTCCGCTCCTGCTTAACCCCGGCTCGGTTGGCCAGCCGCGCGACGGCGACAACCGCGCCGCCTATGCCGTCATCGACCTCGATCGCAGCCAATTCCAACTTCGGCGCGTGGCGTACCCGATCGAGCAGACCCAGTCCGCCATGCGGGACGTCGGCCTGCCCGCGGTGCTGGCCGACCGCCTCGCCCACGGAGTTTAGCTCCCGGCCCGGACGGCACGCCTTCGAGCGAGCGCTGCCTGTTCGGCAGGCTGGCGTCGCCCGGGCTATTTGCGCAGCTCGGCCAGCGCGAGGTAGGCGGGGCGCGGGGTGAGATCGGCGCGCAGCACGCCGAACGCCCACTTCTCGTCCTCGATCCCGACCACGCTCTGGAAGTTGAGGTTCCAGAGCGCCATCACGCCGACCCAGGGATACCGCTCACCCGCGCGCTGGTAGGCGCGGACGATGTATTCCGCTTGATCCCACTCCGAGATGTCGGCCGCGTACTCGTAGCCGGGCGCCGGCTGGGGGCTCGAGGCCCACCCGAACTCCGTCACCCAGATCTGCTTGTCGGCGTCGCCGTGCTCGACCATCACCTGGCGCAGTTGCTCGATCCGGCGAAAGTAGAAACTCCAATGGCCCTTGAACGTATCGCCGGGACGGCTCGCCCGGCCTGGCTCGTCGTCGGGCGCGTTGTTGAAGCCGGAAGGGTGGGCACCCAGCGCGTCGAAGTAGCGCCGGACGGCGCCGCCGTCGTAGGCATACATCGCGCGCAGGTACTCGACGTCGTCAGCCGCGAGCTGCCAGTCGTTCACGCCGGTAGGGGTGAGTGCGCCGGCGATCACCAGGGCGTTCAGGTCGCCAGCCTTCACACCGTCGTAGCCGGCCCGCAGCAGCCTGACGAAGCTGCCGGCGTCGATGTTGCCGTACCCCCACTCGACCGCCAGGTTCGCCTCGTTCCAGATCTCGTAGGCGTGGACCCGCCCGGCGTAGCGGTCGGCCATGATCGCCATGAAGCGCCGCAGCGTCTCCGGGTCGTCGGGCGGCCCGTCGCCTCCACCCGAGCGGTAGAACGGCGGCGCCTTGGCGACGCTGAGGATGACGCCGAGGTCGGCTTCGGCCGCCGCGTCGACGATCGCGTCCAGCTCCTCCCAGTCGTAGGCGCCCGGCCCGTTCTCGATCGCTGCCCAGACGACCTGCTGCTTGATCCAGTCGAAGCCCGCCGCGCGCACCGCCTCGAGCACCGGCGCCTTGTCGACGTGCCAGAGGTGGACGCAGAACCCGAGCCCGACATTCGGCCCGACCAGGAAGCCGGCGCCGTTGCGCGCCAGCCGCGCCGCCACCTGGCGGCGGCGCGGCCGCTCAGGGGGCGTGCCGTCCGCCCCGGTCGGAGTGGCCCGG
>JBHOQZ010000042.1:0-3601 GCA_042408635.1 Chloroflexota bacterium | reverse complement strand
GGGTTCGGCCGCACGGCCGAGCGGATGCCGAAGACGCCGCGCGGGCGCGGGCTGGCGAGCAACCGGGTGCGGTCGGCGCGATCGAAGAAGCCAATCAGCACAAGGTGGCTGTTGGTCTCGATCGAGTCGAGCCCCTGGGCGTACTCGGGGAAGACCTCGACCTCGGCCGGCACGCCGCCGCGCGGCATCTCGCGCGGCTCGCGCACCGACGAGCGGACGCGGCCGACGGGGACGAGGCTGATCGGTTCGACCATCGCTAGGTCAGGCCGAAGAGGTGGTGGGCGTTGCCGCCCAGGATGCGGCGGCGGGCGCCGTCGGTCAGCCAGGGCGCTTCGGTCACGTGCTCGACGGCGTGCGGATCGGCCATGTCGAAGGGGTAGTCGGTGCCCAGCACGAGGTGTCCCTCCCCAAAAGTGTCGATCGCGTAGCGCAGCGCGCCGGTGTCGTGGATGATCGTGTCGAGCCAGAACTGGTGCAGGTACTCGCTCGGTGGCACCGGGATGGCGCGGTGGACCTCGGGCCGGACGGTGTAGCCGTGTTCGAGGCGCCCGAGTGCAAAGGGCAGGTAGCCGCCGCAATGGGCGAGCAGGAAGCGCAGCCGCGGGTGCCGCTCGGCCACCCCGCCGAAAATGAGCCGGGCGGCGGCCAGCGTGGTGTCGAGCGGACTGCCGATCAGGTTGCGCAGGTGGTAGCCCTGCATGCGCTCGCGGCCGGCCGGGTCGTGCGGGTGGACGAAGATCGGCACGTTGAGCGCCTCTGCCTCCGCCCAGACCGGCTCGAGCTCGGGCGCGTCCAGCTCGACCCCGCCGACGTGGGTCCCGATCACCGCGCCCTTCAGCCCGAGGTGACGCACCGCCCGGCGCAGCTCCTCGGCCGCCGCCTGCGGCGCCTGAAGCGGCAGTTGGGCCAGTGCGTCGGCGCGGCCGGGCCAGGCGCGCACGGCACGCGCCATGGCGTTGTTCTGGACGTGGCAGAAGTCGCGCGCGACGCCAGGTGGCAGCGCGTAGAAGAACAGGAACGGCGGTGTCGAGAGGACGAGCCGGTCGATCTCGTGCTCGGCGGCATCGGCGACCGCGGCGTCGATCGAGAGCAGGCCCTCGGAGAGGCCGCCTATCCGCCCACCGGCGATCAAGAGCGACTCGTGGCCGCCGGCGTCGCGATCGAGTCGCGGCGCGTGCTCCGGCGACAGGCGCGCGAGCGCCTCGAGGGCATCGCGCGGGATCAGATGGGCGTGGACGTCGACGCGGGGCGATTCGTCCACCTCACACCCCCTGGCCACCTCATCGCCCCCGGCAGGGCCGGGTACCCGGCCGGCGGCCGCTCACACCGCCACGACCTGCCCGCTGGTCGGCGCGCCGCCGCGCGCTCCTGCCGCCACGCGCGCCGCCCATCGCACCCTGCCCGCCGGCCGAGCCGGCGCGTCGCGACCGGTCGTCACTCCGCTCGACCGGCGACGTACCGGTCGAGGAACTCGCCGATGCGCGTGTAGGCGTCGATCCGGTTGCCCAGCTTGACGATGCCGTGCCCCTCGTCTGGGTAGCAGAGGTACTCGACCGGCCGGCCGCGCTCGCGCAGGCTGCCGACGATCAGCTCCGCCTCCTCGACCGGCACGCGCGGGTCGTTGCGGCCGTGGATCACCAAGAGCGGCGCCCGGATGCGGTCCACCTTGTGGATCGGCGAGATGCGCCGCAAGAGATCGGCCTGCGTCTCCGGGTCGCCGTACTCGGATGCGCGGTGCTTGCGCCGCCAGGGTCCCGTCCGTTGGAAGAACGTCTCGAAGTTGGCGATGCCGACCAGATCGACCGCGCCGGCCCAGAGGTCCGGGTGCTCGGTCACGGCGGCGAGCGTCATGAAGCCGCCGTAGCTGGCCCCCATCACGGCCAAGCGCCGCGGATCGACCACGCCCGACCCCGCCAGCATCGCCAGGCCGCCTCGAGGTCCGCCACCGCGTCCATGCGGCGTTCCTGGTCGTCGAGGTGCGAGTACGCCTTGCCGTAGCCGGTCGAGCCGCGCACGTTCGGCGCGAGCACGGCGTAGCCGCGGGAGACGAAGTACTGGATCTGCGGGATCCAGGTCGGGCGCACCTGGCTCTCCGGCCCGCCGTGAACGTGGACGACGCAGGGGAACGGTCCGCTCCCACGTGGCCGGTAGAAGAAGGCGGGTATCTGCCGGCCGTCGAAGGTGGGGTAGCGGATCGTCTCGGGCTCGACCAGCTCCTCCGGGCGCAGGCCGCCGCGTGGGCTGCGCGTGAGCTGCCGAACCTCGCCGTTGGGCTCGAACAGCCAGATGTCCTGCGGGCGCGTCGCGGTGGTGAGCGTGATGGCGAGCCGGTCGCCATCGGGCGACCAGGCGAGAAAAGTGATGACGCCGCGCGGCAGCCCCTCGATCGGGCGGTCGTCTCCGTCGGCGTCGCGTAGGCGCAGCTCGGAGTAGCCGTCGACATTGACCGCGTAGGCGATGCGCCCCTCGGGGCTGACCGCCAGCAGCTCGACGTCCCACTCCGGCGCGGCGACCGGTGTAAAGCGCCGCGCCCCGACATCGATGTAGCCGAGCGCAGCGAAGTCGGCGTCCTGGTCGGAGATGCACCAGATGCGGCGACCGTCGGGGTCGAACTGCGGCCGCGCTGTCTGGGTCGCGTACTGGGCAAAATCCGTGTGTGGCGTCAGGTGCACCGGCTCGGCCGACGGGTTGTGCAGGTCGAGCAGGAAGAGGTCGTTGTCGCCGCTGCGGTTGACGCGGGCGACGAGCAGCGAGCGGCCGTCGGGGCTAAAGGCGTAGGCGTGCCAGGTGCCATCGCGCTCGAGCACGCGGCGGGTGGCGCCGCTACGCATGTCGCGGAGATAGATGTCGAAGAAGAAGGGGTTGCGGGCGTTGCTCGAATAGGCGAGGCGCTCGCCGTCGGGCGACCAGGCGCCGAAGGTGTGAATCGCATCGGGCGCGTCGGTGAGCTGGTCGAGGTCGGCGCCCTCCTCGCGCAGCAGAAAAAGCTGTTCGCGCTCGTTGCCGCCGACATCGCGCCCGACGAGGATCTCGTCGCGCAGGGGTGAGTAGCGCCCGGTCATCACCCGGTCGCGGAAGAACGTGAGCTGGTCGGGCCAGCCACCCTCGACGGGGACGGCCCAGAGCTCAGGCGCACCGGTGTAGTCGCCGATGAAGGCAACGCGCTCTCCATCCGGGCTGAAGCTGGCGTCGTAGGCGGAGCGGACGCTGAGGAATCGATCGAAGCCTGGCCGAACCGCAGCCATGCCTGCCTCCTGCCGCAGCGTTGCGATACGGACCATTATACGCCCGATCATCCCGAGATCGGGTATGATCACGCGAGCGAAGCCTTCGCACCCTGGCCCGGCCAGGGTGCGGATTGAAACGGGAGAGGGGAAGAGGGATGCGTCAGGTCCAAGCTCAGCCACTCACGCGACACCCGCGCTGGCTGCGTAGCCTGGCCGGCGGTGGGCTCGCGCGCCTCGCGGCGATCGCCGCCCTCGGGGGCCTGCTCCTCGTCGGCTGTCAGTCGCAGCCACCCAGCTCCGCGCCGGCGGCCGCTCCCGCGCCGGCGGGTAGCCCGGCCGCTCCACCAGCCGCTCCCGCGCCGGCGAGTAGCCCG
>JBHOQZ010000087.1:0-7063 GCA_042408635.1 Chloroflexota bacterium | reverse complement strand
GCCCAACCTCATTTCGCTTCGACCGCACCCGGATCGGCCTCCTGCTCTACCCGGGCGTGGGCGAGCTCGAGCTGAGCTCGGTCACCGACACCTACCCGCGCGCGCTCGCTACCGACGTGCCGTCGATCGGCGCCGAGCGGGCGATCGTGCGCACGCGCCACGGCCTCGACCTGGTGCCGCGCTACGACCTCGCCTCGGCCCCGGCCGTTGACCGGCTGCTGCTGCCCGGCCAGCCCGAGGCGGCGGGAGCCGCCGGGCTGGCGGGTCTGGCGGCGGCGCGGCTCGGCCGGCCGGTCGAGCGGATCCACGCCGGCGGCGGCTACCCCTACGACCTGACGCTGACCGACCTGGCCCGGCAGGAGACGCGGCTCATCGCCCGCAACGCGGCGCGCTGGATCGAGTACCCGACCACGCACCTGGCGCTGGGTGAGCACAACTGGTCGCTGCCGCTGCTGGCGCGCGCGGTTGCCCTCGGGGCGCTCGGGCTCCTCGCCGCGCTGGCCCTGCACCGCCGGCGCCGGGCGCGGCCGAGCCTGACCTCGCCCGCGGCCGAGCCCCGCACCACGTAGCCACACCTGCCTCGAACGCCGCTACCGCATCGAAGGAGGGACACCTTGCAATCGATCATCAGCGAGCGAGTGTGCCAGGCGGGCGCCCACGTGGCGCCCGCCCGCCGCCGACCCCGGTTCCCGCGCCTCCGGGCAGGGCGCGTCGCCCGCGTCTTCCTCGCGCTCGTGCTGGTGCTCGGCGCGAGCGGCGCGCTGTACGAGGCGATCGCCTCGCGCGGCGACGCCCGGCGCTACCCCGCACCCGGCCGACTTGTCGACGTCGACGGCCACCTGGTGCACCTCGACGTGCGCGGCAGCGGCGGCCCCACCGTGGTCCTGGAGGCCGGACTCGGCGACACGTCGCTGGTCTGGCGGAGGGTGCAGCCGGAGCTGGCGACGTTCAGCCGCGTCGTCGCCTACGACCGGGCCGGCCTCGGCTGGAGCGAGCCCGGTCCGCAGCCGCGCACCGCCGGCCGGATCGCGGAGGAGCTGCACACGGCGCTCCAGCACACGGGCATCCCTGGACCATATGTGCTGGTTGCCCACTCGACCGGCGCCAAGAGCGCGCGGATCTTCGCCGGCCGGTACCGCGACGAGGTGGCGGGGCTGGTGCTCGTCGACGGGCGCCACGAGGCCATGGATGCCTTCTACGGCGTCGAGGGGATGCAGCAGCAACAGACCACGCTGCGCCTCCTCACCACCGCCCTCGGGGCGCTCGGCCGCGTCGGCGTCCTGCGCCTGTTCGGGCCGTCCCTCCTGACGACCCTGGCCGGACCCGGCCTCGCCGCGATCGGGCCGGAGGCGCTGGCGCAATACGCCGTCTTCGCCGGCCGTCCCGCCACGGTTGAGACTTCCCTGGCCGAGTTCGCGGCCTGGGCGGAGAGCAACCAGGAGCTGGCCGAGATCGGCACCTCCCTGGGCGACCTGCCGCTGGTCGTGCTGACGCACGGCAAGCCGCTCCCGACGGCGGACGAAGAGGCCGCCTGGCAGGCGGCGCAGGTGGAGCAGGCGACCCTCTCCACCGCCGGGCGACTCGTGGTGGCCGAGAGGAGCGGCCACGCCATTCAGATCGAGCAGCCGGAGCTGGTGGTGGCCGCGGTCCGGGACGTGATCCAGGCCAGTCGCGGGCGCTGAGCTGCGCCGAGACCCGACGACGGCGCTGCTATACTGGGAAAGTTGTCGGCCGCGCGACTCGGGCGCGCGAAGCGCCGGGTACGAGCCGCGAGGCGGCCGGCCCCGGCGCTTCGCGGCCGTTCGGCTGCCCCGGCGCCGCCCGGTAACGGCCGACCGCCGACCGCTCGAAAGGAAGCACCGCGTTGCATATCGGAATCATCGGCCTGCCCGCCACGGGCAAGACCACGGTCTTCAACGCCCTCAGCGGTCAGCAGGCGCAGGTCGCGACCTACGGCGCGGGCGCCGAGCCGAACCGCGCCGTGGTGAAGGTGCCCGACGAGCGCCTCGACCGCCTGAGTGCCCTGTTCAATCCCCGCAAGGAGACCCCGGCCACCGTCGAGTACGTGGACGTGGCCGGGGTCACCCCCGGCGAGACGCGCGGCGCGGGGCTGAGCGCGCAGTTCATCGCCAACATGCGCACCGTCGATGCGCTGCTGCACGTCGTGCGCGCCTTCGACGACCCGAACGTCCCCCACGTCCAGGGCAGGGTCGACCCGCTGCGCGACATCGAGACGCTCGACCTCGAGCTCGCCTTTGCCGACCTGGCGATCATCGAGAAGCGGATCGAGCGCATCGACCAGAACGTGCGCTTCGCCAAGGCGAAGGGGCCCGAGCGCGAGGCCGCCGAGCGCGAGAAGGCGCTGCTGGAGCGTCTGCGGGCGCCGCTCGAGGCGGGCACGCCGCTGCGCGACATCGAGCTGGCGCCCGACGAGGAGAAGTCGCTGCGCGGCTTCCAGTTCCTCACCGCCAAGCCGCTGCTCGTGCTGCTCAACATCGGCGAGGGTGACCTCGGCCGCGCCGAGGCGCTGGAGCGCGAGATCGCGGCCGCCTACCAGCACCGGCAGACCGGGGTCGTCGCGCTCTGCGGCAAGCTGGAGATGGAGCTGGGTCAGCTCGAGGCCGCCGACGCCGCTGTCTTCATGGCCGACCTGGGGATCAGCCAGCTCGCGCGCGGGCGGGTGATCCGCCTCTCCTACGAGCTGCTCGGGCTGATCTCGTTCTTCACCGTCGGCCCGGACGAGTGCCGGGCCTGGACGATCCGGCGCGGCACGCCGGCCGTCGAGGCGGCCGGCGAGATCCACTCCGACCTCCAGCGCGGCTTCATCCGGGCCGAGGTCGTCCCCTACGACGACCTCATCCGCCTGGGCTCGCTCGCCGAGGCTCGCCGGGCCGGCGTGCTGCGCCAGGAGGGCAAGACCTACATCGTCAAGGACGGCGACATCATTCACGTCCTGTTCAACGTCTAGCGCGTGGGCGGCTGGCGGTTCCTCGACACGGGCGCGCGCGACGGCGCGACCAACATGGCGATCGACGAGGCGCTGCTGCGCGCGCTCGCGGCGGACGCGGCGCCGCCCACGCTGCGCGTCTACGGCTGGGCGCCCGCCTGCCTCTCGCTCGGCCGGTTCCAGCGGTACGAGATCGAGGTCGATGCGGCGGCCTGCGCGGCCGAAGGGGTCGACGTCGTGCGCCGGCCGACCGGTGGGCGCCTCATCCTGCACGAGCACGAGCTGACCTACAGCCTGGTGGCGCGCGAGGACGACCCGCGCGTCGCCGGCCCGGTCATGGCCTCGTATGCGCGGATCAGCGCGGCGCTCCGCGCGGGCCTGGCCCGGCTTGGCCTGGACGTGGCGCTGGCCGGCCGCGCCGAGCGCGGTGGCCCGGCGCGCACGCGCTTCGGCGCCTGCTTCGACACCCCCTCCGACTACGAACTGGTGGTCGACGGGCGCAAGCTGGTGGGGAGCGCCCAATGGCGCCACGCCGGCGTGCTCCTCCAGCACGGTTCGATCCTCCTGCGCGCCGACGCCCAGCGCCTCTACCGGTTCGCCCGCCCGCCCCGCGGCTGGACGCGCGCGGCCGCCGCCGCGCACCTGGCAGCCCGCGTCGTGGGGATCGACGAGGTGCTGGGCCGGGCGGTGGCGCCCGCCGAGGTCGCGACCGCGCTCCGGCTCGGCTTCGCCGAGGCGTTCGGCCTGGACCTGCACGACGGTGCGCTCACCGCCGCCGAGCACGCGATGGCCGAGCGGCTCCGTGCCGCCAAGTACGCCAGCCTCGCCTGGACGCGCGGCCGCACGGCCCCCGACGAGGTGTGAGCGCGGGAGCGCGGTAGTGCGCGGGGCGTGCGACAATCCGGGATGGCGGTCCCGGCAGACCGCTGCCGGGGCAATCGGCCGCCGGCCGCGCATCGACACCCTGGAGGCTGCTGAGCGATGACCCAACCGACAAGCCCGACCGGCCGCGTCATCTTTTCGGGCGAGAACCCCGGTCTGACGCTCTACCGCCCGGGCACCGAGCAGATCGTGGCCGCCGCAAGCTACTGGCGCTGCGTCTACTCGGACAGGGGCGAGGGCAACGCCCTGATCATCTGGTTCGATCCGGCGGGCGCCGAGCTCGGGCCCTTCCCCCCGCAGGCGATCTTCACCGACAACCCCGGCGTCGCCCGGCTCGTCACCGACCGCTTCACCCAGTATTTCGGCGCGTTCCGCGACCGCGGCTTCGCCGAGCTCCAGCCGGTCCACGCCCGCTTCTTCCAGGAGTCCGACAGCCGATGGTATCACCGCGTCGTCTGCAATCCCGGCAACGGCGTGATCGAGCTCACGTGGTGGGACGTGATGGATTACCAGATGCGGCTGCGCCAGGATTATCAGCTCGGCGACACCCGCTGGGATCTGGCGACGGTGATCTGCCCCTGCGCCTCCGCGCGCATCGAGGTGAACAACCGCGCGGTTGCCGGTGAGGTCCGCTCCACGCGCGAGGGCCCGCAGCCCGCCAGCTCCGCCTTCCTCGCCTTCTCGGAGACCTGGGTCGAGCGCAGCCGCAACAGCTAGAGCTGTAGCTCTGGCACAGGTCGTGCAGCGGTGTCCACGACCGCTCCCTCCGGCGCGGCACATGGTCCCGGGAGGAACGCACCGTGGCACCCCTCAGCCAGCCATCACCTGGCTGGAGCCAGCTTCCGTTGGCGGCAATGCCACGTGCGACCCGTGGTTGGCGGCGCGCCTGCGTCGCCGTGGGCCTGGGCGTGGGCATGCTGGCGCTCGGCGCCTGAGGGGGACAGCAGGCCCAGCCGACCAGCGCGCCCGCGCCTGCCTTACCGATCGGCGCCAGTCCTGTGAGCAGCCCTGCCGCGCTCCCCGCCAGTCCGATCGCCTCGCCGGCGGTCGTCGCCAGCCCGACCCCGCTCGCCAGCCCCGTCGCGCAGACCAGCCCGGCGGCAGTGGTTAGCCCGGCCGCCAGCCCGGCTACCGCCGCCTCGCCGTCACCCGGGGCGGTCCTGTTGCCGGCGCCGGTCGGGAGCCCATCCCCCAGCCCCTCGCCGGTCCAGGCGATCTCCGCCTCGGCCGAGCGGGTGATCAGCGACTACTTCGATTCGCTCGCCCGCGACAACATCGCGGCGGCCAATGCGCTGCTCACGCCGGCTGCCACCGCGCTGCGCATCCCCGCCGGCCAGACGAGCCCATTCACGGCGGCGCGCGTGGTGACCAGCGAACTGGTCACCGGCGGGGCCAACCGGCAGGTCCAGCGCATCGTCGTCACTGTCAGTCCGGCGGCCGACGCGCTGGGCAGCAACTGGACCACCGGCGAGAACGTGCGCTGGGTCGAGCGGCGACTGCCCCCCGAGGGCTGGCATCAGCCAGATCGCGAGCTCACCCCTGAGCTAGCCGACGCGGCGGCCCGGCCAAGCAGGCCCACAACGACCGTCACTTCGACCGCTCCCACTGCCGCCCGCTTCGTTCGCGACATGACAGAATGAGCACGAATGGAACAAAGTGTTATCAAAACGGCGGTCTGGAGCGGTCGCTGAGCGGATAGTGCCTTGACAGTCTCCGGCGGCAGGTGGTTTAGTAGCCTCGGTTTGCGCGACCGCACGTTCGCCGGTACCGATGACGAACCGGCCGAACAGGGCAGTCCCCGGACGGGTAGCGCCGGACGGGCAGTCCCGGGCGAGCGGTTGCGCCGCGCCGTGGCGGTGTGGCGGGAACACTGCGCGGCGATCCCGGAACCGACAAGGAGCACCGGTTGACGTTGCGTCCCTCACGCCGGGCGCTGGCGGCAGGTTTCGGTCTGCTCCTCGCGGGCGTGCTTATCTCTACCGCCGGCTTCGTTTCGCTGCGCGCGGGTGCCCCGGCCGCGGCCGACCCTGCGCCGTCGCCCGCACATGATCTACCGGCCGCGGGGATTGAGCCAGCGACTACCGGCGGAGCGGGTGAGCCGGCGACCCGGCGCGGCCCGGACAACCTGGTCGAGTACCATGGGCACACGCCTAAGCCAGCGCTAGAGACGCACCAGCCAGCGGAGCCGCCGGCCCCTAGGGCCACGCCGACGCCGATCCCGCGACCGGACCCGGCCCGGCTGGCCGGCGGGCCGTTCGTCGACCAGCCCACACCGGCGCCTGAATTGCGCGGGGCGCCGTTCCGCGTCGGCGACGCCGGCTTCTGGCGGGGCCTGGCGCTGGCGCTGCGCCCCGACCACGACCTGTTCACCGAGATCTGGCGCGAGAAGGGGGCGGTACGCGGCTGGCAGATGCCCCGCTTCCAGGACGTGGTCAGCCACGCCAGCGGTGTGGGCGGCTCGAAGCCGCCGAAGGTCAATCTCGATCCGCGCTTCGCGGCGGCGCTGAGCCGCGTGGGCGATGGGCGGCCGGGGCCGTTCAGCAACGACATCTACAACCAGATCAGCCCGGCGGGCCTGGTGGGCGTGGCGACCTGGTACGGTGAGGACTTCCACGGCCAGGTCATGCGGTACGGCGACATCTACGACATGTACGACCCGACGATCACGGCCTGCAACGTCTTCCCGGGCGGCACGCGGCTGCGCGTGACCGCCTCGAACGGCCGCTACGTCGACGTGGTGGTGCGCGACACCGGCGCCTTCCAGTACCCGATCGTGGTTGACCTGAGCTGGGCCGCCTTCGCCATGCTCGGTGACCCCGACTGGGGGGTGATGGACGTCGTCATCGAGCCGATCGACCAGCTTCCGAGTGAGGTGCTGGCGAGCTATGGCCCGCAGCAGGCGCCGTTCCGCACACCGCCCGCCCCCTCCGCGGCGAACGGGGTGCGGCTGACCGCGACTGCGGCCGTGACCGCCACGCGCACCGTTTCGACCACCGGCGCGACCGCAACCGCGGCACCGGCACCGACCCGCACCGCGACCCCAACGCCGCGCCTCGCGCCCACCGCCACCCCCACCCCGACCGAGGAGCCGGCGAAGACGCCGACGCCCACGGCGGCAGCCACCCCGCGCCCGAGCGCCACGCCGACACGGCCGGCGGGGGCGGCGCCGGCCGCTACCCCCTCCCCGACCCCGCCGCCCACGCCGCCCCCCACCGCTCGGCCGTCCACGCCGAC
>JBHOQZ010000085.1:0-2920 GCA_042408635.1 Chloroflexota bacterium | reverse complement strand
GAGCCAGGATCAAACTCTCCACCAAGACCGCTCCGAGCACCACCCCGAGGGGTGAGCCTGTCTCGTCTTGTTGGTCCGCTTGCTCCCCACCGCTCGACCAGGTCGAGCGGAATTGACGGGACGTTTTCGCTGCTGACCACTATCCAGTTGGTAAGGTTCGGCCTGCGCCCCGCCCACGGACCCGGCGTCTTCGCCGGCCGCCCTTGTCGTCGGAGGCACGGAGTATCATAGCACGCCCTGCTCAGGCTGTCAAGAAATTCTCCGGGGAGAATTCTCGGCTCGACTGCCCTGCCCGCCGATCCGGTCACCGCGCTCGCAGGCGGCGGTTCCCAGCCTTGGGACACATCGCCCATCCTACGCGACAGGTGTCAACTTGTCAAGATTTCCGACATGAGCGCCTTGTGTATCCAAGAACGCCCGCCTCGCGCCTCGCCACCCGTCCAGGAGCCCGCACAGGTGCGAAGACGTTGTACGAGAGACGGCCGCGTTCGCGGGGGCAGGCCCCGGTCCGTCAACCCCGGTTCACCCAGGAGACCTACCGGCATGAATCGCACGTACCTCACCCTCTCCCTGGCCGCCCTGCTACTCTTCGGCGGTCTCGTCACTCCCCTTCCCGCCGACGAAGCGCGGCCAGCGGCCGGCGGCGAGCACTCCCTCCCCGGAGCCGGCGCGGACGCTCTCGCCCGCGCCGCGGCGACGCAACCGGCCGCCGCACCGCCCGCGGTCGGCGTGCCGGCGAGCGAGTCCACGCCGCGGGCGACTCCGGCGGGCCCCAGGCCCGACCTCGCCAGCTCCGAGGCCGCCGCTGGGCAGTACCCGTGGATGGTGAAGGTCTACAACGCCAACTTCTCGGGGGGCGCCGAGTGTGGCGGCACGCTGATCGCGCGCGATGCGACCGATCGGCACTGGCTCCCGGTCGGCATCATCAGCTACGGGCTGCCGGCCAATTGTACCGGCTTCCCTAGACGTGGCGACGCGCGTCTCCGGCCTGGTGGACTTCGTCGCGGCGACCCTGGCCGCGGCAGGGGGAAACGGGGACGCTCAACCGCGACTGAGCGTGATGGTGGTGACGCCGGCGGGCCTCGACGGTGCGCCCCGCTCCACCTTCGCCCCGGGTGACACGGTCCGCTTCCGGGCGCGCGTGCTCAACCCGGCCGCCGCCGCGGCCGATGTGCCGATCCACGTGATCGTGTCCGGGCCGCGCACGCTGCTCGACGAGACCGGGCTCTACAA
This sequence comes from Chloroflexota bacterium, assembly GCA_042408635.1. Lineage (GTDB taxonomy): Bacteria > Chloroflexota > UBA6077 > FW602-bin22 > JBHOQZ01 > JBHOQZ01. The sequence continues at coordinate 1,687 of JBHOQZ010000085.1, read as the reverse complement.
CGCGTCGCCGGGTGGTAACCCCTTCCGGCTGGCGCAAGTCGTGCTGCCGACCGGCCTGCCGCCCAGGGTCTACACGCTGACCGCAGAGCTGAGCTCCGACGGGGCGGTGTCTCGCCGCTCGGCCAGCCTCTTCGTTGGCGTCGTGCCGACGCCGACCCGGGCGGCGGCGCCGAATGGCCCGGCCGTCCAGATCGCCGACGTGGCAACCACCAGCACCGCGAACGAGCCGCGCGGCGCCTTCCGGCCGGGCGAGCGGGCGCGCTTCTGGCTCAAGCTCGTCAATGCCGCGCCGCTCACCGTGACCGCCGCGCCGCTCGCGGTTCCCGCCGGACCCTCGGAGCTGCCCGAGCGCACCTTCTCGGTCGTGCTGCCCCCCGGCATCTCCTCGCGGGCGTACGGCCTGCGGATCGTCGCGGGCGCGCTTCCCGGCGCCTACACGCTCACCTTCGACGCCACCTTCGCCGGCCAGACCGTCCAGCGCAGCCAGAGCTTCGCGGTTGAGCCCGGCGGCACGCCGACCCCGGCCACCGCCACGCGGGCGTTGCTCGATCCGGCGCGGGGTGCGGCGCCGGCCGAGCTGGTGGGCCGTCCACCAGCGCACCGATCGCCCGGAGAGTGAAATGAGGCGAGATGTGGACGCGACGTACGACCCCTTCGTCCGCGGCGCGTTCCCGGTCGGCGCGACCGGCGGGCGGCTGGTCATTCGGAGCGGGCCGGTCGGGCGCTCGGTGGAGGCCGACGACGATGCGCACGCGGTGTGGTGCGCCCATGGCCCAGAGCTCAGACTGGACCCACTGCCGGAACGCCCGGGCGTGGTCGCGCACCGAGGTGTTCGGGACCGGGACCCGCGTCACATAGGCCCGTCCGGGCGGCGGCGTGAGGATCGAGCCGGACCAGAGGTGCCAGCGTGCGGCCTCGGGCGGCAGGTAGATCTCGTGCTCGGCGAGGCGTTCCTGCGGCGCTTCGCCGGGCCTGCCCGTCTCCAACCAGCGGCGGAACGCCTCTAGGGTGACGAAGCGGGACTCGTCGTAGACGTCCCCGTCCCAGTCGTAGGCGATCAGCTCCTCGAGCGTGGGCCAGCCGTGCGCACGCTGGCCTACGTAGAAGCACGAGCGCGGGTCGGCCGGGCTGCGGGGGATGCGCGCCTGCCCATCCGCCATCGCCTGCCGGATCTCGGCCGGGAGGTCGGGCGGCAGACCCCGCTCGGCGGCGCTGTGGAGCACCGGATAGCCGTGGTAGTTCGTGTCCTCGAAATGGCTCGGGTAGACGCAACGGCTTCCCCGGCAATACCAGCAACGACGGGCGATCGGCTCGGGGTGCGCTGCCCCTCCGCGCGTCGGCTGCGGCTCGTCCCGGCCAGCGGCGGCTTCGCGTGGGGCTTCGACGCCCGTCCCGTTGCACCAGGCGCACGGGATCGGGCGGGTGGGCACGCCGCGCCAGGTGCCGTCGTCGCCCTGCACCTCGACGGCAACCGATAGATAGACGCTCAACTCGTGTGGCCCGCTCCCGTATCGCCCCACGCGCGGCCCGCCCCACCATCGTAGCCGCCCACGCCTGGATGTGCGAGCCGTGCGTCCGCCGTGCTAGAGTGGACGCACCGGCTCCAGGGCGCCGGAAAGGGGTGACAATGGCAGGCCCCGCGCTCCTCAGCTTTCCACTGGTCCGGCTGCCCGAGCGGGCGGCGGCG
>JBHOQZ010000084.1:0-3229 GCA_042408635.1 Chloroflexota bacterium | reverse complement strand
GAGCGGGATGGCGAGGCCGGGGAAGAGCTCGGGCTCGAAGGTGTCCGTGGGACCGTAGACGCCCTGCTCGACGTAGCCCTCGGGGCCGAGCCGATAGGCGGTTAGGGTGCGTGCTTCGGGATCGAGCACCCAGTAGTGGGGAACGCCGGCACGGGCGTAGCGGTTGCGCTTGACGACGAGGTCGTACGATCGGCTGCCCGGCGAGAGCGCCTCGACGACCAGGTCCGGCACGCCCTTGATCCCCCGCGTGTCGATGATGTCCAGGCGCGCACGGCTGACATAGACGAGATCGGGGACCACACCCGTATCCGGTGCCAGGATCACGCCGACGTTCTGCGCGAGCTCGCCAAGGTTACGCTCGTAGACATGGCCGGCGATGTGGAAGCTGAGCCTCATCAGCGCGCGCTGGTGGAGCCAGTCGGGGGCGGTGCTCACGTAGAGCCTCCCGTCGATGACCTCGCAGCGGTCCGTGTCCTCGGCGGGCGCGTGGTAGATGTAGTCGGCGGTGTAGACCGCTCCCTCGTGCAGCGTCATCCGGGTGCCTCCTCGCCACATCGTACCACGGCGGCCGGGGGTGCAGGCGGCAGGCATCCGAGCTCGATGCAGCATTGCCGGTTTGTTGCTTGATGTGGGACGCAACGGCGTCGAGGTGAGCGGCCGGGAAGCGGTGGCGAGTCGCCGGAACGCCAGCACCGCAGACCGCGTCTCCTGCCATAGCGATGCGCGCGGCGCGACGCTGCCCGTCTCAAGCCGCCTCGCGGCAGGTGAGGGATTGTGCGCACGGCAAAGCACTCGGCCGCGGCCCCCCTTCTCGGGGCGCGTCAACGGCACGTCAACGCCGGCTCAAAGCGGCGTCAATGGCGGTTTGCGGTGGCCGTCCGCGGCTCGCTACACTGCCTCGGGCCTTTGCCCGGCCGACCCTGGAGGAACTCTTGCGCAGCTTCCTGAAGGCACTCCTGACGCTGGCGCTCATCGGGTTGCTGTTCGCGCTCACCGCCTCGGCGGCGCTCGGCTTCGTCGCCTACCAGCGCTGGGCCGGCACGCTCCCCTCGCCCGACCGCCTCGTCGATCGACCGACGTTTAAGACCGCCCAAATCCTCGACCGCAACGGCAAGCTCCTCTTCGAGATCGTCGATCCGCAGGGCGGGCGGCGCACCGTCCTGCCTCTGAAAGACATCGCGCCGGCGCTGCGCCAGGCAACAATCGCGACCGAGGACGCCGACTTCTACACCAATCCCGGCTTCGATCTGCGCGCCATGGCGCGCGCGATCGTGCAGAACGCCTTCACGGACGAGCGCAGCGGCGCCAGCACCATCACCCAGCAACTCGTGCGCAACATCCTGCTCACGCCGGAAGAGCGATTCAGCAACGATCCGCGCCGCAAGCTGAAGGAGATCGTGCTCGCCTACCAGGTCTCGCAGCGGTACACGAAGGACGAGATCCTCCAGATGTACCTGAACGAGATCTACTACGGCAACCTTAGCTACGGCGTCGAGGCCGCGGCGCAGACGTACTTCGGCAAATCAGCCAAGGACCTCACGCTCGCCCAGGCCGCCTTGATCGCTGGACTGCCGCAGGCGCCCAACGCCTACAACCCGTTCGTGAACCCACGCGCAGCGCGCGAGCGGCGCGACGAGGTGCTCGGACTCATGGAGCGACAGGGCTACATCGACCGGGCGACGCTTGAGGCGGCGCGGCGCGAGGAGCTGGGCGTGCGGCCGCGCGGCTCGGATTTCCAGATCAAGGCGCCGCACTTCGTCAACTACGTGCGCGAGCAGCTCGAAGAGCGCTTCCCGCGCGAGCGGCTCTACGCGCAGGGGCTGCGCGTGACGACGAGCCTCGACCTGACGCTACAGGAAGTCGCCGAGAGCGTGGCGCGGGAGCACATCGGCCGGATCCGCGAGCTCAATGCGACCAACGCCGCCCTCGTAGCGATCGACCCGGCCAGCGGGGAGGTGCTGGCGATGCTCGGCAGCGTCGACTTCTTCGACGAGAAGATCGACGGGCAGGTCAACGTCGCGACCGCGCCGCGCCAGCCCGGCTCGACGCTCAAGCCGTTTGTCTACGCCACCGGTTTCGCGCGCGGCTGGGCGCCAGCGACGATCATCGAGGACAAGCCGACCGAGTTCCCGGGCGGCTACCGCCCGCAGAACCACGACCGGCAGTTCCACGGGCGCGTCACGATCCGCGCGGCGCTCGGCAACTCGCTCAACATCCCCGCCGTGGCGATGCTCAACCGGGTCGGCTTGCCGGCGCTGCTGGAGACGGTCCACCGCGCCGGGATCAACTGTCTGCGCGACACCGGCCGCTATGGCCTGGCGATCGCGCTGGGGGGCGGCGAGGTCACGCTGCTCGACCTGACCTACAGCTACGTGCCGTTCGCCACGGGTGGCCGGCTGAACGGGCGGCCGGTGCCGCCGATCGCGCCGGGCTTCCGCGAGGTCGATCCCGTGACGATCCTCAAGGTGACCGACGCCGAGGGCAAGGTGATCGAGGAGTGGAAGCCCAGTGCCGGCCCGCAGGTGCTCACCCCGCAGCTCACCTTCCTCGTCAGCAGCATCCTCAGCGACGACGAGGCTAGGGCGATCACCTACGGCCGCCACAGCGACCTCGAGCTGAGCCGGCCGGCAGCCGCCAAGACGGGCACTACCGACGACTTCCGCGACGGCTGGACGGTGGGCTACACGCCGAACCTGGTCGTCGGGGTTTGGGTCGGCAACTCCGACAACGCGCCGATGCGCAACGTCTACGGCAGCAGCGGCGCCGGCGTGATCTGGAGCGCCTTCATGGAGCGCGCCTTCAAGGCGCTCAACCTGCCGGTGGTCCGGTTCGAGCCGCCGCCGGGTGTGGTGCAGATGCGGGTGAGCGCGCTGACCGGGCTCGACCGCTATGCGCCGGGCGAGCCGACGCGGGTGGACTGGTTCATCGAGAGCCTGCTGCCGCCCAAGCCGTTCGAGGAGGGGTTGGCGGTGCCGACTGCCTCACCGTCGCCGTCGCCGCCGCCCGCCGCCTCGCCGGTGGCCTCGCCCATCGCTTCGCCGACGCCGGTGCTGGCCCCTTCGCCCATTGCTAGCCCAACGGCGGCCCCGGCCGCCTCGCCGACGCCCACGCCCACGCCGCCGCGGACGCTGCCCGCGCTGCTCACCGCCCTGCCCGGCTCGCCGGTGCCGGCCACGGCGACACCGCCGACCCCCACGCCGACAGCCGGGCCCGCGGCGGCCACGCCGAC
>JBHOQZ010000073.1:0-3150 GCA_042408635.1 Chloroflexota bacterium | reverse complement strand
GCCGCCCTGACGCTCGCCTTCGCCGCCGCGATCCTCCACCTGATCGCCTTCAGCCGGCTCAAGCGCAAGAGCCGCGCGGCGCTCGACACGCTCCTGCCGCCGCTCCAGACCTCCGAGCGGCTGACGTTCCGGCTGATCGCGCTCGGTTTCCCGCTGCTGACGCTCGCCATCGTCTCCGGCGCGCTCTGGGCGGCCGGCGCCTGGGGGAGTCCCTGGCGCTGGGACCCCAAGGAGACGATGGCGCTGGCGACCTGGCTCGTCTGGGGTGGCTGCGTCTTCGCGCGCTATGCCGGCTGGAGCGCCAGGCGTGCCGCTTGGCTCGTGGTCGCCGGCTTCCTCTCGACCGCCGTCCTGTTCCTGGGCGTGGGACTCGTCGCCCCGGGTCGCCACGACTTCGGCGTGTGAGCGCCGCCGGTGGGCGACGGCTCCGCGTCGGCACGCGCGGCAGCCGGCTTGCCCTCGCCCAGACCCACGCGGTACTCGACCGCCTCCGGGCGGCCCACCCCGACCTGGTAGTCGAGCTCCACACGCTCGTCACGCGACCCGAGCTGCTGCCCGAGGTTCCGCTCGAACGGCTCGGCGACAAGGGGCTGTTCGTCCTCGACTTCGAGGTGGCGTTGCACGAGGGCAGCATCGACATCGCGGTCCACAGCCTCAAGGACGTGCCGCACCCGCAGGCGGGCAGCTGGCTGTCCGCCGGCCTCGAGATCGCGGCCGTGCCGCTCCGGGCCGACGTGCGCGATGTGCTGGTCAGCCGCGACGGGGCCGTGCTCGACCGCCTGCCGACCGGCGCCGTCGTGGGCACCAGCAGCCGGCGGCGGGCGGCCGGGGTGCGCCGCCTCCGCCCCGACCTGGAGCTGCGCCCCATCCGCGGCAACGTCGACACCCGGCTGCGCAAGCTGAGGTCGGGCGACTACGACGCCGTGGTGCTGGCCGCGGCCGGACTCGATCGGCTCGGGTTGGCCGACGTCGTCACCGAGTTCTTCCCGGTCGAACTGTTCGTGCCGGCGCCTGGGCAGGCCGCGATCGCGGTCCAGTGCCGCGCCGGGTCGTCCGAGGCGGCGCTCGTGGCGACGATCGAGGATCCGGCCGTGCGCGGTGAGGTCGAGGCCGAGCGCGCCTTCGCCGCCGCGCTCGGGGCCGACTGCTACACACCGATCGGCGCCTGCGCCCGCTTCGCGGGCGGCCGGCTGCGGCTGCTGGGCGAGGTGGCCGACCCTGAAGGTCGGGAGTTCGTGCGCGTCGAGCTCGCGGGGCCGGCGGACGATCCGATCGGTCTGGGCGAGGCGGCGGCCAGCCGTGCGCTGGCCGAGGGGGCCGGACCCTTGCTCGCCCGCGCCCACGCGCATGCCCGGACCCACGCCTTGGCACAGGGCAGGGCCGAGCCCGCACGGCTGTCCGGTGGCTCGGGCGTGGTGCCCGGCTCAAGGTCGGCGGAAGGCTGACGTGGCGCTGCGGGTGGCGCTCGACGGCCGCTACATCGCGGACCACTTTCCGGGGATTGGCCGCTACGCCTACGCGCTGGCGGCGGCCCTGGGCGACCGCGCGCCAGCCGGGTCGTCCCTGACGCTTCTCTACAACACCTCGCGCCCCAACCGCTGGCACGACCTCGGCGCGCTCGGGGGCCACGGCGTGCGCCTGCGGCGCGTGCCGGCGGCGGCCATACACCCGGTCGAGCAGGTGCGCGTGCCGGCGGCGGTGCGGCGGCTGCGCCTCGACGTGCTCCACGTCCCCCACTGCCTGGGGCCGCTCTGGCTGCCGTGCGCGTGGGTCGTCAACGTCCACGACGTGACACCGCGCCTCTTTCCCGAGGACGTGCCGTCGCGCCCGGCGGCGCTGCTCTGGGACCTGTGCGTGCGCTGGGCGGTGCGGCGGGCCGAGCGCATCATCACGCTGTCCGAGGCAGCACGGCGGGAGCTGATCGCGCTCTATGGGGCGCGGCCGGAGCGGGTCGTGGCGGTGCCGGCGGCGGCCGACCCGCGGTTCGCGCCCCCAAGCCCGGCGGCGGTCGCCGCGGTGCGTGCGCGCTACGACCTGCCCGAGCGGTTCGTGCTCTACGTCGGCACGAACAAGCCGCACAAGAACCTGCCTCGACTCATCGAGGCGTTCGCCGGGCTCGCGCCCGAGCGGGCGGCCGCGCTGGTCCTGGCGGGCGGCCGCGATCCGCGCTTCTCCGGTGAGGCGGAGACCACTCGGCGCCTGGGGCTGGAGCGGCGCGTGCTCCGGCTCGGCAAGGTGCCCGAGGCCGACCTACCTGCGCTCTACGGGGCAGCTACCGTGTTCGCCTTCCCCTCGCTGGCCGAGGGGTTTGGGCTGCCCGCGCTCGAGGCGCTCGCCTGCGGCACGCCGAGCGCGGTGGCCGACATCTCGTCGCTGCCGGAAGTAGTGGGGGAGGCGGCGCTGCGCTTCGACCCCTTCGACGTCGCCTCGATCCGGGCCGCGCTCGACCGGCTCCTGAGCGACGACGGCCTGCGCGCCGAGCTCTCCCGCCGCGCGATCGACCGGGCGGCCCGCTTCTCGTGGGCCGAAGCGGCGCGCCGCACCTGGGCGGTCTACGAGGCGGCCGCGGTCGAGCGCGCCTGCCTCGATCAGGAGTGTAGCCGGCAGGCCGCGCGGGGCTCGAGCCCCGCGCTGAGCCCGCGAAGCCCGCTGAAGCGGGCCGGCGAGCTCCCGTCCCAGCCCCCGGTGGGGGCCTCGCACACTGAGCTCGGCTATTTATCCCCGGGCGGCCGGGCGGACGCGGCGAACGCGTCGCTTCGCACGAGCTTCGGCCCGCCGATCGCATCCCCCCCGTTATTTCCGCAACCTCCATCACCCCCGGGTGGCCGGGCGGACGCGGCGAACGTGCGGCCCGTAAGTGGGAACCCGGGGCGCTTCAACCCGCCGATCGCATCCCCCCCGCCAATTCCGCGACCTCCATTACCCCCAGGCGGTCGCGCGGTGATCGACGATGGGCCTGACGTCACAACCGTCAGCCGCCGGCCCGCCGGACCGTCAGCGCCGGCTTCGGTCACCCAACCGGCTGCCGAGGTCCGTTCGCGGCGCTCGTCGGCTGGTGGTGCGCCGCTGCGGCTGCTCGAGGTCTACAAGGATTACTGGCCGGTGCGAGGCGGCATCGAGAACACGGTGCGCGAGGTCGCGGTCGGGCTG
>JBHOQZ010000072.1:0-1115 GCA_042408635.1 Chloroflexota bacterium | reverse complement strand
CGTGTCGCTGCTGGCGTATGCCCGGCCGGTGGCGGAGTGCCTGGCCGCGGCGCTCGACCCGCAGCCGACGGTCCGCCCGCTGACCGGAACCGAGGTGCTGCGCGAGACGCTGCGCGAGCTGGGCGCCGTCGGTCACCACGGCACGGTCGATCTGTGTGTCGGGCAGCGGTGGGGCCGCATCCTGTTCCAGCACGGCCGCCCGCTCGCGCAGCGTCTCACGCAGCACCTCGGTTCCGGTCAGCGGGCGGACCGTCGGCTGCGGGTCGAGCGCCGCGGCCAGGCACTCCGCCACCGGCCGGGCATACGCCAGCAGCGACACGTGTACCGCCGCGTCGGCCCCGATGCGCTCGACGAAGAGCGTGAGGGCGTCGGGGCCCTGGATGACGGAGCCGGAACTCTGGCCGCGCACACTCGCGCCGATCAGCACGCCGCGGATCAGGAGCAGCACCAGGTCGTGGCCGCTTCCGGCCGTGCTGACTGCGCCGTCGAACCCCTCGCGCCCGAGCCACTCGAGCAGAGTTCCCAGCCCCTCGACCGTGGGCTGGAACTCGCGCGGCGCGAGCTCCGGGGCGGGCAGCCAGTGCAGGGCCGCCGAGGCCGCAGCAGGGGCGATGGTCATCGGCTCACCCTTGCCTCGGCGCGCTCGACGGTGGGCATGGCGCGGGGCAGATGCTTGCGCACCGCCTGGAGGATAGAGCCCGGCTCGAACGGCTTGGTGATGTAGTCGTTCGCACCGGCCAGTCGGCCACGCACCTTGTCGAACACGCCGTCCTTACCCGAGAGCATGATCACCGGGATGTTCTTGTAGCGGGGGTTGCGCTTGATGACCTGGCAGAGCTGGTAGCCGTTGGTCTTAGGCAGCACGATGTCGAGGAAGATCAGGCTGGGGCTGTACTGCGCTACGGCGGCCAGCCCCGTCAGACCGCTGTCCGCGCCGACCATGCGCAGCCCCAGCCGCTGCAGGGTGAGCTCCATGATCTTGCGAATCGTTGGGCTGTCGTCGATCACCACCACGACCGGCTGCTCCGCCATGGTCGCTCCTTTCGTCCGCCCGGCGGGGGCAAGACCCGCCCGCGCCGGGCGGAGTGTGCGCCGCCCTCTGCCGCCCGGGGCGC
>JBHOQZ010000071.1:0-3122 GCA_042408635.1 Chloroflexota bacterium | reverse complement strand
GGAGCGCCCCGCCCAGCGTCCGCAGCACCAGCCACCAGGCGATCCCACCGGCCGCCATGTAGCACACGGTGAGGGCGAAGCTGAGCGCGAGCCAGCCTCGATCTGCACCGGCGAGCGTCTGCGCCGAGCGCTCCCAGCCGCCGAGCAGTTGCGAGGCGAGCGCCACCAGCGCCGCCATCCCCACCAGCACCACCAGCGCCGCCCGCGCCTGGACCGCCAGCGAAGGGAGCCGCGGCGGGTACCCGGGCGCCCCCGGCGTCGTACCGTCGGCGGGCGCGGCCCGGTCGTCGGAGACGGTTCCCCAGCCGGCCGAGGGCGTCCGCGCCGCCAGCTCTCCCGCCTCGGTGGCCAGGCCGGGTGCCCCGACCGGTCCGGCCTGGGCAGGCACGCCGGCGCCGATCGTCTCGGCGTCGGGACGTCGCCCGCTCACCCGACCACCTCCCCCAGCGCCTTCAGCAGCGCCGCGCCGATCGCCTCGGGCCGATAGCGGTCCTGCCAGAGGGCATGACCGGCCGCCGCGATTGCGCGCCGCCGATCGGGGTCGTCGGCCAGCTCGAGCACGGCCGCCGCCAGCGCCTCCGGGTCGGCCGGCGGGACGAGGCGGGCGCTCACGCCATCCGTCAGGATCTCGCGCGCGGCGGGGGTCTCGGCGGTGACCACGGCCCGGCACGCCGCCAGCGCCGCGAACACCTTGCTGGGCACGACCCGACCGGCCTTGGCGCCCGCGCCGAACAGGCCCAGGCAGATGTTGGCCGGCGCGACGTACCGCTCGATCAACGCCGCCTCGGGCAGCCAGCCGCGCACGAAGCGCACGTTGCCGAGGCGGGCCGCCCGCGCCTGGCTCAGCATCGACGCCGCCATCTGACCGTCCCCGACCAAGGTGAAGCGGATATCGGGTCGGTGGACCAGGCGCGCGGCCGCCCCGAGGATGTGCTCGACGCCGTGGAGCGGGATGTACTGACCGAAATAGAGCACCTCCGTGGCTTCCCCAACCGGCTCAGGGCCGGCCAGCGCGAAGGAATCGGGCGCGCCGACCGGCACCACCGCCAGGCGCGCCGCGGGCACGCCGAGCGCGTCGCGGAAGTAGCGGGCGTGCGCCGTCGTGTCGGCGAGCACCAGATCGGCGGCGCGACACGCTGCCCGATCAAGCCGACCGAGCGCCCGTGCCATGAGCGAGCCGGGCGCGACGAGTTCCCGATCCTCGACGACCGTCTCGTCGAGCGAGATGAAGAGGTCGAGCACGAGCGGGCAGCGCCAGCGCCGGGCGAGCAGCCGCGCCGGCCAGGCATCCAGGTAGCACGGATAGCCGACGAGGATGGCGTCGGGCACGGGCAGGCGGCGCACCCGCCAGAGCAGCCGAGCCCAGGCCCGGGCGAAGCGCCCGGCAATCCGGGCAAGACCCGCGCCACGGGCGGCGGCCATCCGCGCGGCGTGGTCCGTCCAGAGGAGTTCGTGGCACTCGACCACCGTCGCGCCCTGGCGGCGCAACCCCTCGATCAGCAGGCGGTTGCGCGCCGAGGCCCGGTCCCATGTGCCGAGGCAGAGCACGCGCACGCTCAGCGCTCCACCCGGGGGCCGGCGGCACCCGCCGCCAGCGCAGTGGCCGCCTCGATGCCGACCGGCAGGGGGACCGGATCCGGCGCCGCGGCAGCGATCGGAGCTTCGAGCCGGGCCACCGAACGCCCGTGGAGCAACACGCGCCCAGCCGGTTCCTGCAAGCCCAGGTCGATCGCTCTCGCGCGGGTGGCGGGACGCTCGTAGAGCAGCACGCGCACACCCGTCCACTCGCGCGCCTCGACGCGGTGGAAGGCGCGGTCGAGGTAGGCGATCGCCACGTCGGAGCCGCGCGCCCCGTCGTGCGAGAGCACGAGCCAGACGCGCCGGTACCGCTCGGCGCGCGGCGCCAGCGACGAGCCGACATCGAGCGCGTTGAAGACGTTGCGCTTGTAGTAGCCCTCCGACCAGTCGAAATCGAACGGCAGGCCGTTGCGCTCGAGCGCGCCACGGTAATAGCGGTCGAACGGCACCTGCATGCCGTAGTGGATGAAGAAGATGCCGTCGCCGGGCCGCTCCTCGGCCTGCACCCAGGCGACCGCCGCGCGCCAGTTCTCCTTCTCGACGTAACGATAGGAGTTGACGAGCGCGAGCGCCATCACCGCGAACGCGGCCAGCGCCCACGCCCCACCGGCCAGACGTCCACCAAAGCGCCTGAGCGTTTCCCGGGTCGAAGGGTCCGAGCGACGATCGAGCGCCCAGGCGAGCGCCGCCCCGAGCAGCCCGTAGGGCACCCAGCCGGCGATCAGGAAGCCGCGCTCGCGAAAGGAGTGGAAGTAGAGCGCGCTGCCGACCGCCAGCGCGAACGGCACCAGGACGACGCCCGCCATCAGCAGCAACGCCGCGGGCCGCCGCCACTGCGCCCAGAGGCCGAACAGGAGCGGCGGCAGGCAAGCGATCAGCACGAGCGCGGCGGGCAGGCGCGTGTCGAACCCGAGCCAGGTCGTCGACCACACCGTCCCGGCGGCGCTGAGCGGGTCGGGGTAGCCCCAGCCGGTGTTGGCGGCGGCCAGCCATGCTTGCCGGCGCAAGAGCGGCAGCCAGGGCGCGAACAAGAGCGCCGCGCCCACCATCACCAGCAGCCAACGCATGAGGAAGGCGCGCGCCCCCCCAATCAGCGCCCCGCCCAGCGCAAACAGGCCCTCCCCCGCGAGCAGGAACCCGAAGTAGTACTGAGTGTAGAGCCCGGCGACGGTGACCGCGAACAGCGCCGGCCAGAGCGGGCGCCGCTCCGGTGCCTGCCAGAGCCGGACGAAGAGGTAGACGTGGAGGAGCGCGAGCAGGAGCAGCAGCGAATACTGCGCCGCCTCCTGCGCGTAGAAGACATAGAACGGGGAGATCGCCGCCGCCAGCGCCGCGCCCAATCCCACCACTCCCGCCCCGCCGAGCGTGCCGAGCCGCCCCAGGTCGAGCCTGTAGGGGAAGGCGGGACCGAGCAGCCGGCGGGCGAGCGCCCAGCTCAGGGGCACCGTCAGCAGCCCGGTGCAGGCGGAGAGGAGCCGCACCGCGAAATCGCTGTCACCTGTCAGGCCGATCCAGAGCGCCGCGAGCGCATGGTAGAGGGGCGG
>JBHOQZ010000069.1:0-3732 GCA_042408635.1 Chloroflexota bacterium | reverse complement strand
CGCCGAAGAAGGCGAGGCCGAGCGCCACGGCGCCTACCCAGACGGTCCACGTGATCTCGAACATGCCTGCTGCCCGCCCCTCCCCTGCGCTTCCGCGAATGATAGCACCCCGTCGACCGGTTGGCAGCAGGGGATCGCCGGGCGGGCCGGCGTGGCGCCACGTCCGGCGCCGCCCGGTAGACAATCAAATCAGTGTTACACTATCGCCATGCTGGCAAGGGAGGTTGTGGGGTGACCGAATCGGGTTCTCAGTCGCTGTGGTGGATCAGCAAACGCGAGGTCGTGGCGGAGCAGGCGATGGTGGCGGCCAAGCACCCGGCCGCCACCGAGGTCGGCCTCGAGATCCTGCGCCGCGGCGGCAACGCGGTCGACGCCGCGGTCGCGACCGCGTTCGCGGCGGCGGTCGTGCTGCCGTTCCAGAACGGCATCGGCGGCGGCGGCTACGCCGTCATCCACCTCGCGCGCGAGGGACGCACGCTGGTGATCGACTACAGCTTCCGAGCGCCGCTGCGCGCGCACGCCGAGATGTACGAGCTGACGGGCGGCGTCTCCTCGGGCATCTTCGGCTGGCCGGCCACCGCCGACAACGCCCACCAGGAAGGTTACCTTTCCATGGCGGTGCCGGGCACGGTCGCCGGTCTCGCGCTCGCCCAGGAGCGCTTCGGGACGCTCTCGCTGGCGGAGGTGGTGGCGCCCGCGATCCGGCTGGCCGAGCAGGGCATCCCGGTGAGCTGGTACACGTTCCACACCATCGCCCAGCAGGCGCACCTGATCGCCAAGCATCCCTCGAGCCAGGCGCTCCTGTTCCGCAACGGCATACCGCTGCGCGCGACCGAGGTCGAGCCGTCGGCCCGCCTCGTCAACCCGGCGCTCGCGCGGACGCTGCGCCGGATCGCCGAGGGTGGGCCCACCGCCTTCTATCAGGGCGAGGTCGCCGAGGCGATCGTCGCGGACATCGCGGCGGGCGGCGGTATCCTCGGTCTCGACGACCTCGCCGGCTACCGCGCCGAGATCGTCGAGCCGCTGGCGACCACCTATCGCGGTGTGACGCTCCACGGCGCACCCCACTCCTGCGGCTGCCCCACCGTCGTCGAGTCGATGAACATCCTCGAGGGGTTCGATCTCTCGGCTCTCGACCCGCTCAACCCGGAGCGGCTGCACCTGCTCATCGAGGCCTCGCGGCGGGCTTTCGCCGACCGCTACACCTACCTCTGCGACCCGGCCGAGGGGCGCACTCCCTGGGCGGGCCTCACCTCGAAGGAGTACGCGGCCGAGCGGCGGGCGACCATCGACCCGCGCCGCCACACGCCGGCCCAACCGGGCGATCCCTGGCGCTTCCAGCCCGGCGGGCGCCCCGAGCGCGCGCTGGCCGCCTCGCCGGCGGCGCCCGACGCCGGCACGACGCACCTCTCGGTGGTCGACCGCGACCGCAACGTCGTCTCGCTCACCCAGACACTCATGGCCTGGTCGGGTGTGGTGCTGCCGCAGACCGGGATCGTGATGAACAACGGCATGTACTGGTTCGACCCGGTGCCCGGCCGCGTCAACTCGGTCGGGCCGGGCAAGAAGGTGCTCTCGAACATGGCGCCGTTCGTCGTCCTGCGCAATGGGCGCCCATACATGGCGGTGGGCTCGCCGGGCGGGCGGCGGATCATGGACACCAACATGCAGGTGATTCTCAACGTGGTCGACCACCGCCTCGGGATGCAGGCGGCGGTCGAGACGCCGCGCGTCGACGCCAGCGGCGCCGCCACCCTGATCGACAACCGGATCGAGGATCGGACGATCGAGGCGCTGCGGGCGATGGGCCACACGCTGACGCCCGTGCAGGAGTCGCTTTACTACAAGCACTTCGCCAGCCCCTCGTGCATCCTGATCGACCCGCAGACCGGGCGCCTCCACAGCGGCGAAGACCCGTACGCCTACGGCGTCGCGATGGGGCTGTAGGCCGCGAACAGGGCCCCCGGTGGCCGCGCGGCCACCGGGGGCAAGTAAAGGGGGAGAGGAGCGCTCGAGCCGGCTCAGGTTGCGTCCGCGGGCGGACGGTCAGGCGGCGTGGTGGCGCCGGTCCCGGCTATCGGCCGCCGCGTCCTGCGACGGGACCGGCGCGGGCTGCTGCCACGGCATGGTGACGCCTGGCCGCACGCGGTCGTATTCGACGTCGTCGAGCAGGATGCGGCCCGCGCAGCGGGGGCAGCGCAGGTGGCGCCCCGGCTCGATCGGCTCCCAGGCCGTGTCGGCCGCCCCGACCGGGCGGAACCGGCCGTGCGCGAGCGGTGAGGCGACTGGGCCGATCACGTGCCCGGCGACGTGACCGCAGCAATAGCACTTCAGCTCGGCGGTGAGGTAGCGCTCGCCCTTCGGACGCTTCATCATCGTCAGCCTCCCGACCGGGTTGGGGACGGCGCGTCGCCATCGAGCACCGCCCGCACCCTGGCCACGATCTCATCAGGGTGTGCCCCGAGATAGACCCCAGGCACCAGCTCGCGCAGCGCGGGGTCGGCGTCGAACGGCTGACCGCCGTAGCCGAACGCTACCCCGGCCGCTTCCACCCGCCGGGCCACCGCGGCCAGCGCGGGCACGTGCTCGCGCAGCGTCGCGGCCAGGCAGATCAGCGCCGGCCGCCTGATCGCCATCACCTGCAGGAGCGAATTCGGCTCGACATCCTGCCCGAGGGTGATCGCGCGGATGCCGTTTCGGCGCAGCAGGATCGCGATGTAGAGCGGCCCCAGCTCGTGCGTCTCGCCCGGTGCACAGCCCACGATGACGAGCGGGCCGTGCGTGGGGGCGGGCGCCGCGCGCAGGAGCGCGTGGAACTGGTTGCGCAGCAGGTTGGTGGCGAAGTGCTCGATCGCCACCGCGGCCGGATCGCCCCGCTCCCAGCTCGCCCCGAGCTCGACCAGAGCGGGACGGACCACGCGCTCCATCGCCTGCTCGAACGTGTGGGTCGCGAAGACCTCCCCGAGCCGGTGCTGGGCCGCGCGCTCATCGAACCGCTCAAACGCCTCGACGAGGCCCCGCACGTGCTCCGCCGCCGCGCCGGCCGGGTCGGCGTTTCGTTCCACTGGCAGCGCCGGGCTCCCGGCCGGCTCGGTCCGGGCCTCGGTCGAGACCCCCTCGGCCGCCGGCGGGTCGACAGGCACGTGCGTTTGGAGGAGCGCCGCCACCTGGCCGATCGAGAGGCCGGCCTCGATGCGGTCGCGCACCCACTGTACGAGCCCGACATCGCGCTCGGAGTAGAGGCGGTATTCACTGCCGGTGCGCGCTGGACGCAGAATGCCGTGGCGCCGCTCCCAGGCGCGCAGAGTGGCCGGCGCTATGCCGGTGCGCTGCGTCACCGTGCCCACGGTGTAGACCGGCGCCGTCGAGAGGTGCGCCAGGCGGTCCAGGTCCCCGAGCGCTTCGGCGTGCGGCACGTCGCGCGGGGAGGCGATCCGTGGTCGCTTGGGCACCGTCCCCTCCGTCCCCCCAACGGGCTCGCTCCCCCGCGCACCGCTCACCTCCACCCGGCGGGCGGTCTCTTTGCCGGGCGCGGCGGCGCTCCCAACGCCTGCATCTTAACACCCTGTTCGGGCATTGTCAAGGGTTTGTTTACTCTCGCGCGGGCGCGACAACTCCGCCCCCATCATCGCCCCGCCGCCTCGTCAACGATGATGGGGGCAATGGGCGCGGGGTCGGCCCGACGCCGCGCCAACCCGCCGGGCGGACCGTGCACGTGCCGGCGCCGGGCTC
>JBHOQZ010000068.1:0-6534 GCA_042408635.1 Chloroflexota bacterium | reverse complement strand
CAGCCCGGGGGTGATGCAAGGTGCGGAAATAGTGCGGGGGTGATTGTCGGCCGGCTGAAGCCGGCGCGAAGCCAGGACGAGGCCGGCCCAAGCCGGGACGCGGCGGGATCGCGGCCCGCCGGGTACCCGCTTGCGGGTGCGGTACCCGGCGGGCTGAAGCCCGCCGATCGCATCCCCAGGTTCATTCCGCAACTTCCATCACCCCCGGGCTGAGTTTGCAAAGCCCCTCCGGGGCTAGGACGACCGCTCGCCAGCCGGCTCCGGGTACCCGCGAAGCGGGTAAGGCTTCGCAACCTAAGCGCGGGGCTTGAGCCCCGCGCGAACGGCTGCATGTCACACAGCAGCGCGGCGCCCGCGCCCCACCGGCCCTTGACTTGGCCGCGCTCCATGGGGTACACGTCGGGCAGCGAGAAACGGTGGGAGGGGTGCGGTGCCGTTCGTCGAGGAAGCGGCGATCCCCTGGCAGCAGAACCGGCCCGGCTCGGCGATCCGCACGATCGCCGACTACGCCGGTGACGGCCAGCCGGCGGCGGAGCGGCTGGCGCTGATCGAGCAGATCTGCGAGCCCGGCGTCGGGGCGCCGCTGCACTGGCACGACTTCGACGAAGTGCTCCAGATCGTCGAGGGCATCGCCGAGGTCTGGATCGGGGAGGAGCGGCGCGTCGTCGGACCGGGCGTGAGCGCCTTCATGCCCGCCGGCGTCCGCCACGGCTTCCGCAACGTCGGGCAGACCCGGCTGCGCCTGCGCGGCGCCTTCGCCGCCCACGAGCTGGTGACGCACTTCGTGGGGCACGAGGAGCAGGCGGTGCGCGCCGACCAGCCGATCCCCTGGGAGGGGGCGACCGGTTCGCCGGGGACCGCCCCGGGTTGAGGCACCGACGCGGATCACCACCTGACCCGCGCCCGCCGGCCGGGTCAGCCGAGACGAATGGGAGCCGACGCTGCGGTCGGCGCTGGGAGAGAGCATGCGCCCATTGCTGATGGATTTCGAGATCTACCTGCCCACCGAGGTCGGCCCCGAGGAGCGGCGCGCGGCGCTGGCGGAGCTGGCGTACTGGGAGGACCGGGCCGGCATCGACATGGCGGTCGTGATGCCCAACCCCACTCCGCGCCCCGACAACCAGGCGCTGGTCGAGACCCTCGGCAACGACCCGCGCTGGATCCCCTGCGCCCAGGTCGACCCGAACGCGTCCGACGCGGTCACGACCGTGCGGCGCGCGGTGGTCGAGGGCGGCTGCCGCATGCTCAAGATCATGCCGTCGATCTACAACGCCTCACCGCTCGGGCCGGCGGTGCGCGCGCTCGTGGAGCTGGCGCGGGAGCTGGGCATCATCGTCAACATCCACTCGACCGGCAACCACGGCCACCCCCTCGAGATCGGCGCGCTGGCGCGGCGCTTCCCCGAGGTGCCGATCATCATGGATCACATGGGCTACCGCAACGAGGGGCAGGCCGCCATCGCGGCGGCGGAGGACAATCCCAACCTCTACCTCGGCACGACGATCGCCGCCTTCGAGCCGTTCTTCATCGAGAGCGCGCTGCAGGCGGTCGGCCCGGAGCGCATCATCTTCGGCTCGAACCTGCCGCGCTGCTACCCCGACCTGGCGCTCGAGTCGCTGCGCCGGGGCAAGCTCGGCGAGACGGCCGAGCGGCTCATCTTCGGCGAGAACCTGGCGAACCTGCTCAAGATCGCCCGGGTCTAGCGGGCGCCGGTCTAGCGGGCACCCGAGTCTCGCGGGATCCACGGGGCCGGTCGAGCCATGCCGGCCCCCGGTGAGCCGGATTGGACCGCCAACGGCCTGGTGTCGGCCGGTGGGAGGGCATCCCGCCCAAGTCGCGCGCAATGCGTTCGCTTTGGACCGCCAACCACATGGGCACTCCCATCGGGAGTGCCCATCCGCTTGCCGCAACCGCGTTCACAGCCGCGCTGTCAGGCGTCAGCCGCGCGGTCGACCGGGGCGAGCAGCGCGGCGGCCACCGCCCGCGCCAGTTGCGGCAGGCGGCACACGGCCGCCTCGAGCGTCGGCTCGACGTAGCCGAGCACCCCGGTGCGGTCGTCCCAGACCAGGCCGAGGCGATCGGCGATCGGGGGCAGGACTGCCGCGGCGGGGTCGGTTGCCTCGCGCGCCGCCAGTTCGACCTGCTCGGCTGCGTAGCCACCGTCGCTGACCGCGAGGCCGCAGGGCGCCTCGCTCAGCCAGACCTCGAACGCGTTGCCATCGGGCAGCACGAACGGAGTGCGCAGCCGCAGGACCGCGCCGTCGCGCTCGCAGGTCACCGCCTTTTCGACCCAATCGAGCAGCGCCGCCCGGGCGACGGCCGGCGTCGGCAGCGCCGCCTCGGGTTCGGGCTTGCCCGCCGCCTCACCCGGCTCACCCAGCGGCGGCACCCCGAAGGCGAGCTGGGTGAGCCCGAGCGACCGGCCGGCGTGGGCCGCGGCGGGCGGCGGGGGCACCACCTCGAAGCGGCAGGCTGACGCGGTGGGATCGCCGGGAGATCGGGGGGCCGCATCGACGGCCACACCCGCCACCGGGCTCGGCACGGCCGGCGCTTCAACGTCGGCATCCGAATCGAGCGCGCCAGCCGGGACGGGGTCCGGCTCGGCGTAGACGCGCACGATCGGCTCGGGCGGCAGGGTGCCCGCGGCGGCACGCTCGGTCAGGCACCGGGCCAACTCGTCGCAGCGCTCGTTGTCCGGGTGGCCGATGTGGCCGCGCGTCCACGCCCAGTGCACGCTGTGCGGCGCGGTCAGCCGGATCAGCTCCTCCCAGAGCTCGCGGTTCTTGACCGGCTCGCCGGTGGCGGTCCGCCACCCCTTGCGCCGCCAGCCCGCCACCCAGCGCGTGATGCCGTTGCGGAGGTACTCCGAGTCGGTCGTGATCGTCACGCGCGCGGGGGTCGGGCCGATCTGGCGCAGCGCCTCGATCGCCGCGGTCAGCTCCATGCGGTTGTTGGTCGTGCGGCGCTCCCCGCCCGCCAGTTCGACACGCCGGTTGCCGGAGCGCACCACGGCGGCCCAGCCGCCCGGTCCCGGGTTGCCCCGGCACGAGCCATCGGTCGCCACCACGAACTCACGCACCCCTACCTGCCCACCTCCACGGGTTGCTCGTGAAGCCAGCGTCCGTATCCTGCCACAAGCCGCCGGCCGGCGTCGCCCGGCCGCGTCAACGCCGCGTCGCGATCGGCGCGCCCTGGTGCTATGATGCCGCGCGGGCGGCCGCCGTGCGCGGCGGCCCGCGGGCGATCCCGATCGCCGGACACGCGGCGCCGGGCAGCGGAGGAGAGGGCGGCATGCAGGGCTCGGGCGGAGTGGATGTGGTCGTGGTCGGGCTGGGCGGGATGGGGAGCGCCGCTGCGTACCACCTGGCACGCCGGGGAGCCCGCGTGCTGGGCGTCGACGCGAACCCGCCCGGCCATGCGCTCGGCTCTTCGCACGGGACCAGCCGGATCATCCGCAAGGCGATCTACGAGGCGCCCGAGTACGTGCCGCTCGTGCTGCGCGCCTACGACCTCTGGCGCGATCTCGAGGCGGCCTCGGGTCGGCCGCTGCTGACCATCACCGGCCGCCTCCTGCTCG
Source organism: Chloroflexota bacterium (assembly GCA_042408635.1). GTDB lineage: Bacteria > Chloroflexota > UBA6077 > FW602-bin22 > JBHOQZ01 > JBHOQZ01. Next base: position 2,957 of record JBHOQZ010000068.1, on the reverse strand, counting down.
GCCCGCCGGACAGCCGCACCGTGCGCGGCATGCTGCACAGCGCCCGCACGCACGGCCTCGCCCACGAGGTGCTCGACGCGGCCGCGGTGCGAGCGCGCTTCCCCGGCTTCGCCCCCGACGAGGAGATGGTCGGCGTGCACGAGCCCGACGGCGGCATGCTCGACCCCGAGGGGTGCATCGCGGCCCACCTCGACCTGGCCGCCCGGCACGGCGCCCGGCTGCGCCACGGGGAGGGGGTCGTCGAGTGGGCTGCCTCGGGGTGCGGGGTGCGGGTGCGGCTGGCCTCGGGCGAGCGCGTGGTGGCGGATCGGCTAGTGCTGGCCGCGGGACCGTGGCTGCCCAGGCTCGCGGCCGAGCTCCGGCTGCCGCTCCAGGTGACGCGGCAGACGATCGCCCACTTCGAGCCGCGCCTGCCCGAGCGCTTCAGCCTGCCCAGCTGCCCGGTCTTCGGGCTCCAGACGCCCCTCGGCCAGTTCTACGGCACGCCGGCCGGACCGGGTGTGGGGCTCAAGATCGGCCAGCACAACGCCGGCGAGCCCTGCACCCCCGAGACGGTCCGCCGCGCGGTGGCTGCGCCCGAGGTCGAGCACCTGCGCGCCGTGCTCGACCGCTACCTGCCCGGTGCGGCCGGCCGGTTCGAGCGCGCGCTGTCCTGCCTCTACACCCACACGCCCGACGGCCACTTCATCATCGACCGCCACCCCGAGCAGCCGCAGATCAGCTTCGTCAGCGCCTGCTCGGGCCACGGCTACAAGTACTGCGCCGTGATCGGCGAGATCATGGCCGAGCTCGCCCTCGAGGGCGCCACGCGCCACCGAATCGCGCTGTTCCGCGCCGGGCGCTTCACCACCGCGCCGACCGCCGACTGAGCACGGCGCGCCGCCGGCCCGGGACGGTGCCTTCCGGTCGGCTGCAAGGGAACCCGACGGTCGGGCGGGTCAGGGCTGGGGCGGGGGCTGGCGCGCCCAGCGGACGGTGACGTCGCGGATGACGAGCACGCCCCACTGCTGCTCACCGGCCTGGGGCACCGGCTGAGCGCTCACCTCGAAGCAGCACCGCGCGCCGGCGGCATCGAGGTGACGACGAGCTGGCGCTGTGCCTGAGTGTCAACCCTACCCCCTGCCGCCGGTCCCGCGGTTCACCGCACTCCAAGACGACCCGGCATCGACCCGCCGGCGCTTTTCGACGTTGAGCAACGAGTCTCAGCCCGACCCCGCCGCCATTCTAGCGCGAGTTTTCGGCCGGAGACTCCGGCGGGCCGGCCGGGCTGCGACCGGCTCGCTAGTGCGATTCGTGCGGTACCTGCCGGTGACGAGCGTGAGGCCCGAGCGGGTGGCTGGGCGATACCGGCAAGAAACGGCGGAGGGCGATGGCCAGGCGCGATATGGTGGTGGTGGATGCCTCGACCGGCGGTGTAGAGGCGCTCACCAATCTCGTCCGGACCGTGCCGGGGGATCGGCGGGCTGCTCCGTTCGTGGGGCTGCACCTGCCCGCGCAGAGCCCGAGCCTGCCGCCGCGCAGCCTCAGCCGGACCGGCAACCTACCGGCCCACCACGCCGAGGACGGTGAGGCGGTCGAGCCGGGGTGCATCTACATGGCACCGCCTGACCATCACCTGCTGGTACGGCGCGGTCAGGTCCGCCTCTCCCGCGGGCCGCGCGAGAGCAGTAGGCGCCCTGCGCTCGACGTGCTCTTCCGCTCGGCTGCCTACGCCTTCGGACGGCGGGTCATCGGCGTCATCCTGTCCGGGACGCTCGACGACGGCACGGCGGGCCTGGCGACGATTCGCCGGCTCGGTAGTATCGCTATCGTCCAGGATCCCGACGAGGCGCTCCTCCCGGGCATGCGGCGCAACGCGCTCGAGTTCGCCGGCGCCGACTACATGCTGCCGGTCACTGAGATCGACGCACTCCTTCGACGGCTGGTGGTAACATGGGTAAGCGTGTCACAGGCAGAGGCAGAGGACGTGACCGAGGAGGTGAGCGGGCAGGAGCCTGGCGCGGCGCAGCGGGAGCCCCAGGGCGCCGAGCACGCCTCGGGCTTCGTCCGCCCTGAGCCTGGCGGCGCGCTCTTCGAGCTGCCCGATGGTCCCGCCGTGCGGTTCCGCTACCGTCTCGGCCACACCTACTTGCCAGGCACGCTCCTCTCAGAGCAGCACCGGCCCGTGGAGGCCGCGCTCTGGACGACGCGACGCACGCTCGAAGAGCGGGCCGCGCTCGCCGATCGGCTGGTCGAGCGGTCGCGCCGCAACGGCCACCGCCACACCGTCGCGCGCTTCCAGAAGCAGGCGGCCGACGCGCGAACCCACGTCGCGACGATCCACCAGGTCCTAAGAGGCTGGCACGACGCCGACGCCGAATCCGTTTGAGGCACCACTATCCTCAGTAAGCAGCAACCGCGCAACCTGGCTACTTCCGACGATGCCAACTACTGCCTGTTCTTCCGACGCTCCCAAAATCTTGATTCCCCGTTTCCCACGGGCTGCGGGGGCAGCCCAGCGCAGATCCCAGAGCCGAGACCACCTGCCACCGGAACAAGTGGTTCGCGCTCGTCGAGGCGGCGGACGGTGCCCGCAGTGCGATGGCTACTGCGGCACACCGATCGTGCGACACCAATTGCGATACGACTGGAGTGGTACATCGGGGAGATATTGAGCCCCGTCCCGCCCGAATCCCTTCCTCCTCTTCTCTGGTGAGGCCGCTACCGGGGCTGGTAGCGGCCTCGCGCATGTGCCTGGGAGATGGCTCCATCGGTCCGCCCGCCGGGACAGGGCCGAAGCCCGGTGGCGACCGATGCCGGGCCGCCGTCGGTCAGGAGCGCGGTCGACGCCGCAGGCCGGATCGCGACCTGAACGGAATGACATTGTCGCCGGGGGTGACGCTCGCCAACGGGACCGCGCTGCTCGAGCAGCCGTTAGAGCAGCCCGTTCTCGATCCAGCGCGCGGTTGCCCCGTCGG
>JBHOQZ010000065.1:0-3137 GCA_042408635.1 Chloroflexota bacterium | reverse complement strand
CCGCCCGAGCTGCTGCCACTGCAAGTAGGACTCGATGAACGGGTCGAGGTCGCCGTCGAGGACGGCGGTGGTGTTGGAGGTCTCGTGGTCGGTGCGCAGGTCCTTCACCATGGTGTAGGGGTGGAGGACGTAGGAGCGGATCTGGTTGCCGAAGTTGGCCGAGACGTGCTCACCCTTCAGCTTCGCCTGCTCCTCGTCGCGCTTTGCCTCCTCGAGCTCCAGCAACCGGGAGCGCAGGATGCGCATCGCCGTCTCCCGGTTCTGGAGCTGCGACCGCTCATTCTGGCACGTCACCACGATCCCGGTCGGGATGTGGGTAAGGCGCACCGCCGTGCTGTTCTTCTGCACGTTCTGGCCGCCCGCGCCCGACGAGCGGTAGACGTCCATGCGAATGTCGTCGGGGTTGAGCGTCACCTCGACGTCGTCGGGGACGTCCGGCATCACTTCGACCAGCGCGAACGAGGTGTGGCGCCGCTTCGAGGCGTCGAATGGGGAGATCCGCACCAGCCGGTGGACGCCGCGCTCCGACTTGAGGTAGCCGTAGGCGTAGCGCCCCTCGATGAACACCGTGGCGCTCTTGATCCCCGCCTCCTCGCCCGGCGTGAGGTCGACCACGTCGGCCCGGAAGCCGCGCCGCTCCGCCCAGCGCAAGTACATGCGCAAGAGCATCGAGGCCCAGTCCTGCGACTCGGTGCCGCCGGCGCCCGCGTGGATGCTGAGGATCGCGTTGAGACGGTCGTGGGGACCGGCCATGGCGAGCTGGAACTCCTGCCGCTCCAGCTCGCGCCGTAGCGTCGCCTCGTCGCGCTCGACCTCCGCGACCACGCTCGGCTCGTCTTCGAGTTCAGCCAGCTCCAGCAGCTCGAGACCGTCGCGCACGCGCCGCCCGAGGTTGTCCCAGAGCTGGATCGTCTCGCGCAGCTCGGTCAGGCGCCGCATGGCGGTCTGGGCCGCCGCCTGGTCGTCCCAGAAACCGGGCTCGGCCGACCGCTGCTCTAGCTCGGCCGCCTCTTTGCGCTTGCCGGGCAGGTCAAAGACGCACCTCGATGCCCTCGATACGCGCGGCCAGGTCGCGCAGGCGCGCCCGCAGATCGTCCATCGGTTCGCTCCTTCACCATGCCACAGGGCGGCCCCGCCCTGCCCGCAAGCAGCCCGCGGGGTGGGCGGGGCCTGATCTGCCGAGATTCTACCACGCGCCGCGCCCGCACTCGGTCGGGAGGCCGACCCGCGTGGCGGGCGAGCTCAGGCGTACCGCGCGAAGATCGACTCGAGCACGCGCTCGGCGTCGGCCTCGGAGCCGCGGATCATGCCGTGCACCCGGTCCTCGAACGTCGGCGTCTCCTCCTTGTAGAAGAGGCCGACGTAGCTGGGCGACTCGACCGCCGCCAGCGCCAGCGCCCGGTTCTTGTCGGTCGGATCGTGGTCGGCGGGGATGTCGGCGATCTCCTCGCGGTACGCCTTGAACGTGTTGATCTTGTTGAAGGTCGGGCACGGGCTGTAGGCGTCGATCAGCGCGAAGCCGCGATGCTCGATCCCCTGGTAGATGAGCTGGGCCAGCTCCTTCGGCTTGCCCGAGAAGCCACGGGCGACGAATGTCGCGCCCGCCGCGATCGCCAGCATGATTGGGCTGATCGGCCGGTCGACCGTCGGCGGCATGATGCGCGGCGTGTAGCCGATGGCGGCGGTCGGCGAGGCCTGGCCCTTCGTCAGACCGTAGACGGCGTTGTCCATCACCACGTAGCAGACGTCGAGGTTGCGCCGCGCCGCGTGGAGGAAGTGGCCGCCACCGATCGCGAAGCCGTCGCCGTCGCCGCCGAAGACGACGGTGAGCAGATCGGGCCGGGCGATGCGGATGCCGGTCGCCACCGGCATGGCACGCCCGTGGAGGCTGTGGAAACCGTAGGTCGAGACGAAGAAGGGCAGCCGGCTCGAGCAGCCGATGCCCGCGACCGAGATGACGTCCTTCGGGTCGCGGCCGATCTCCTTGAGCGCGTTGTACAGGGCGTTGAGCACGCCGAAGTCCCCGCAGCCGGGGCACCAGGTCGACTTGCCGCCCTTGTAGTCGTCGAGGGTCCGCTCGACCGTCGCGACATGATCAGACACGTTGCACCACCCCTTCGATCCGCTCGACCAGCTCGGCCACCTTGAACGGGTGACCCGTGTAGGTGTTCACTCCGACGAAGTCCCGCTTGAAGTGCCCCTCGAGCAGGCGCCGGAACTGCCCGCTGTAGTTCACCTCGGGCACGATCACCAGGCGCTTCGACTCGATGAACGGCCGCAACTGGTGGTCGGGCAGCGGGTAGAGCAGCTTCGGCGCCAGCAGCTCTACCTTCAGCCCGCGCTCGGCCAGCCGGTCGATCGCCTCGATCACGATCCCCGCGGTCGAGCCCCAGGTGAGCACGCCGATCTCGGCATCGGGGTCGCCGTAGCGGAGCGGCGGCGGGGCATCCTTGGCCGCGCCCATGATCTTGCGGAATCGCTTCTCGGTCATGCGCCGGTGGGTCTCCGGGTCGTACTTCACGCCGCCGTGCTCGCTGTGCTCGAGGCCGGTGGCCGTGTACTGCGCACCGGGGGTACCGGGCACGGCAAACGGCGAGATGCCGTCCTCGGTGTACTCGTAGCGCTTGAAGCTATCGAGACCGTGGTCCGCCGTCGAGCCGTTGCCGTTGCCGAGGCCGTTCGGCCGGTACGTCAGCCGCTGCCAGATCTCGAGCTGCCCCACGTCAGGCTTGGGGATGCTCTCGGTGCGCACCGCCAGGTTGGTGTCCGAGAGGAAGATGACCGGCGTCTGGTACTTCTCGGCCAGGTTGAAGGCGTTGACGATCTGGTAGAAGAGGTCCTCGACCGAGGTGCCGGCGACGACGATGCGCGGGGCCTCACCGTGGGCGCCGTAGATCGCGATGTTGAGGTCGCCCTGCTCGTGGCGCGTCGGCATGCCGGTCGAGGGGCCAGCGCGCTGGATGTCCGCGACTACGCAAGGGATCTCGGCCATCGTGCCCAGGCCGAGCAGCTCCGACATGAGGCTCACGCCGGGTCCGGCGGTCGAGGTCATCGCCTTCACGCCTGCGTAGGAAGCGCCCAGCACCATGCCGATCGAGGCGATCTCGTCCTCGGCCTGCACCACCGAGCCGCCGACC
>JBHOQZ010000061.1:0-5489 GCA_042408635.1 Chloroflexota bacterium | reverse complement strand
GTCCGCGGCCGGGTCATTCGCCGAGCCGGGCGAGCCGGACTACGCGCCGCGGCGGGGCGAGGGGCGCTCGGCCACGCAGCGCGGCTCACTGTCGGGCGGCTGGGGCGGCGGGGCCAATCCACGCCTCTACGCCCTGGTGTTCGCGCTGGTCATCCTGGTGCTCGGGCTGGGGTTCTTCGGCGTCCTCTCGATCTGCCGAGACGCGGTCTCACGCTCGGCCACGCGCGCGGTCGAGACGGCGCGGGCACAGCCGCCGGCGCCGACGCAGGCACCCAGCTTCCCGCCGCCGATCCCGCCGACCGCCACGCCGACCCCGACACCGGGACCGTCGCTCGCGAGCAGCCCGAGCCCCGGTCCCGCAGCGAGCACTTCCCCGGTGGCTGGCGCGCGCGTCCACACCGTGCAGGCCGGTGACACGCTCTTCGGCATCGCGCAGCGTTATAACCTCACGGTCGACGACCTGCTGCGCGTCAACCCGGACCTGACGCGGCAAACGGTGCTCCAGATCGGCCAGCAGATCAACCTGCCGTAGCCACCGGCTCGACCTGGCCGGGCTACACCCTCGATTCTGTGGCCGTCACGCGCGGGCGGACGTGATATGCTCTGGACGCTCCGCGGCTGCCGCGACGCCGCCCGGCGATCTGCACGCCGCGCGGCAGGGGTAGGGCTGCGCCGGCCCGTCGCTCGATCGGACCGCAGTGCGGTCGAGCCCGATGCCTTCGGCGGCGGCCGCGCAACGTTCACCAGGGAGGGGATTGCAGCGGGATGCGTACTCGGACCTTCGGTATCGCTCTTATCGTGGTACTTGTGCTCGGGCTGGCGCTTGCGCCGGTGGCGCCCGCGCCGGTCGAGGCGCAGCCGTTCGGCGGCCTCACGCTCAGCGTGGACCGCGGCGCCGGCGGAACATACGCGCTCGGCGAGCCGATCATCGCCACCTATGTGCTGCCTACCACGGGCACCATGCGGCTCTACCGCATCACCAGCGCCGGGCGGCAGCTCGTCACCGAGGGGCTCTTGAGCTCGACGACGGGCACGATCAACCTGATCGCGGGGCCGCCGACAGGCCTGCACCGGCTGGTGATGGAGCTCTACACCGGCGCCCAGTTCCTCGCCCGCGGCGAAACGTCGTACAACGTGGGTGGCTCGCCGACGCCGGGCACCGTCATCGGCTGCAACTCCAGCCTCAACGGCGGCCTCCAGGGGCCGTTCGACCAGGTGCAGTACACCTTCGCCGGGACGGCCGGCACGTTCGTGAGCGCCTCGGTGGCCGCCACGGGCGGAATCCCGCTGCGGATCACGATCACCGCGCCGAGCGGTCAGGTCATCCAGACCGGGACCAACTACCTGCCGCCGCAGGCGCCGCTCCCCTACAGCGCCAACTACACGATCACGGTGGCCGGCACGGGCCAGATGGGGGCGCGCCCGATCCTGAGCTTCCAGCTCTCGCTAACCTGCACCGGCAATCCGACGCCACCTGCTCAGCAGGCCACGATCTCCGTCGACCGCGGCCAGGGTGGCACCTATCAGCTCGGCCAGCCGATCTATGTCAACTACACCCTGCCCCAGCCGGGCTACCTGCGCGTGGTGGTCGATACCTCGACCGGCAAGCGCATCGCGGACCAGGGGCCGGCGAATGCGACGGTCGGGTCGATGACGCTGATCGCCGGGCCGCCCGCCGGACTGCATCGCCTGCGCCTGCACCTGATCGTCAACAACCAGACGGTCGCCAGTGCCGAGACGTACTACTACGTGCAGGGCGGGCTCGGCCTGGCGCTGCCGCCGACCGACGACAACGAGCTGAGCTACCAGATCGGCCCGAACCTCGCCTGCAACACGAGCGTGGCGGGGCAACTCGTCGACTCCGGCGACAACCCCCAGCTGGCGTTCAGCGCCTCGGCCGGCACCGTCGTCAGCGCCAGCCTCGCCAGCTCGACTCCGCTCACGCTGGAGCTGATCGACCCGCTCGGCCTGGTGATCGCCACGGGCCAGAATGGCCTGCCGGCTACGCGCCTCGACTACGACGGGGAGTACCGCATTGAGCTCGGCGAGGAGGGCCCCTTCGGCGTCGCGCTCAACGCGAGCTACGCGCTCACGCTCAACTGCACCGCCCCGGCGGTGATGCAGCCCGTCACCGCGCCGACGATCGGCCAGACGGTGCTGGCGCCGTTCAACACGGTGGTCTATCCGGCGGGCTGGAACATCGTCGGCGGCCCGGTCGGCACGGAGTTTCCGGTGCCGCTCTACGAGTGGGATCCATTGACGGAGAGCTACGAGCTGGTGCCGGCCGGCCAGCCGGTCGAAGCGGGGCAGGGCTACTGGGCCTACTTCGCCCAGCCGACCACGGTCAACCTGCTCGGAGCGGGCCACCGCAGCGTGGCGGTCGAGGCGCCAGCGCTCCAGTGGGTGCAGGTCGCCAACCCCAGCCCGGACGGCAGCGCCGTCGTGATCGGCGCCGAGGTCCTCTACGTCCTCGACCCGGCGACCAACAGCTTCGTCGAGGCGACCTCGCTCGCCCCCGGCCAGGGCGGCCTGGCGATGTCCACCACGAACGGCTACATCACCATCACTGCCCAGTAGCCTCACCCCGAGGCCGCGGGTCGAGACCCACGCAGCCGCAGCCTCACGCCGCGACCACAGGCCGACCGCCGCCCAAAGCTTCGGGCGGCGGTCGGTTCGTGGCCCGCCCGTCGATTGTGCGCCTCCGACGCTGCGGGCCAAGCCGAGCCAAGTCGAGACTTACCGACGCCGGCCACGCGTCCTGGTTCGACGTGAATCGGCCGGGCGGTGGGGTCGTGCTCGCCCCACCGCCCGGTCGGTCACCGGTCAGACCTTCAACTCCTCCCAGTCGGAGCGGCGGTAGCGCAGCCAGGTGACGAGGCTGCGCACGACCGAGTCGACGACACCGGCGGCGTAGAAGCCGGGCAGCCCGAGCCCGAGCGCGGCCCCGAACAGCCAGCCGAACGGCACCCGCACGCCCCAGATGGTGAGCGCCGTCGTCAGCAGCGGGAAGCGGGTATCGCCCGCGCCACGCAGCCCGCCGGAGAGCACGAGCCCGATCGCCATGATCGGCTGCGAGATCGCGATCACCCGGAGCGCCTCGGCGCCGAGCCGGATCATCTCCGGGTCATCGGTGAACGGCCGCATCAGCCACTCCCCGCCCACGAAGAACAGCAGCCCGGCGAGCCCCATCCAGAGCGCGGCCGACCAGGTGGCGTACCACGTCATCTTGCGGGCGAGGTCGGGCCGGCCCGCCCCGAGCGCCTGACCGGTCAGCGCCGAGGCGGCCATGGCGAAGCCGAAGCCGGGCATCACCGAGATGCCGATGGCGTTCCAGGTGATGCGCTGGACCGCGAAGACGAGCGTGCCCATGCCGACCGCCACCAGGCCGTAGACGAGGAAGCCGGCGGACATGATCACCTGCTCGATCCCGGCCGGCAGGCCGATCCTGATGATCCGGCCGATCACCTCGAGGTCCGGCCGCCAGCCGCCGCGCCCGAGCGCGATCGGCTCACGCCGCACCAGCACCACCCAGAGCAGGTAGAGCGAGCCGACCGCCCGGCCCAGCGCCGCCGCCAGCGCCGCCCCCAGCACGCCCATGGCGGGGAAGCCGAGGTTGCCGAAGATCAGCACCCAGGCGAAGGCGACGTTGAGCACGTTCATCAGGCCCGTGGCGATCATCGGGCTGCGGCTGTCGCCGGCCCCGCGCAGCGCCGCCCCGAGCACGAACGGCATCACGAACGCCACCGCCGGCAGGAGCAGCCACGTCAGGTAGACGTTGCCGACCGCAACCACGTCGAGTTCGAGCCCCATCGCGTGCAGCAGCGGCTCGGGCAGCCAGAACCCCAGCAGCATCAGCACCGCCGAGGCGGCCAGCCCCACCAGCATCGACTGCTTGGTGATGTAGCTCGCACCGGCCAGGTCGCCGGCGCCGCGCGCCCGCGCCACCAGCGCGGTCGTGCCGATCATGATCGCGCCGATCAGCGAGGCGAGCACGAAGATGATCTGGATCGAGGCGCCCACGCCCGCGATCGCGGCCGCGCCCAGAAACGCGATCATCCACATGTCGACGATGCTCAGTGCGGTCTGGAAGAGCATCTCCGCGATGATCGGCCAGGCGAGCGCGTTCACCGTGCGACCGATCCGGCGCTCGTCGAACGCCATCGCCCCCGGCGCGGATCCGTCCGGCCGCTCGGCCACCGGAGCGTGCCCGGGGACAGCTTCGCCCTCCACCCGCGCCTCGTCGCGCGGACGTTCGAGCAACGTTGTCATCGATACATCCCCTCCCTTCCGCGCCCGGTCCACGGCGAATCCGGGCGCCCACTGCGCGAGGTGCCTGCGCAGTTTAGGTCAGGGGGTAGGCCGGCGGCACCGGGAAGTGGGACAGCAATACCGGTCTTGATAGTCCAGCGACAACCTGTTCTTCCGCACAGGCCGCCGACACGGTGCTGCCACCGCGACGGGAACCGAGTTGCCGACGGCCCCGGCAGCGTGCCGGTGCGGCGGTGCCCCAGACTGACGAAGCGCCGGGCTATCCGTCGCGCCCGTCCTCCCACGCCCGCGAGGCGCGCCCTGAGGTCAGCCCGTCGTCTGGAGGCCGGCCGCGATGCCGTTGATGCTGTGGTGGATCGCGTCGAGGAGGGCGGCGCGCGTCGCCCCTGCAGGCTCCCCAACTGCCTCGGGGGGCAGCGCGCGGTAGCGGCGCAGGAGCGCGATCTGCGCCAGGTGGAGCGCGTCGACGTAGGGGTTGCGCAGCCGGATCGAGCGCGCGAGCACCGGCGAGCGCTCGAGCAGGCGACGTTGCCCGGTGATCTGGAGCACAGCCTCGACGCTTCGGGCGTGCTCGGCCGCGATCGCCTCGAAGACGGCGGCCATGGCGCCCGGCTCGGCGGCCGCCGCGAGCGTGACGTAGCGCCGGGCGGTCGGCATATCGGCCGTGCCCAGGCTGAGCTGCGCGTTGTCGAGTGCGGTGGCGAAGCAGCGCCAGCCCTGGTACATCGCGCGGAGGTGTTCGAGCCCGCCCGCCGCGATCTCGGCCGCGAGCGCGCTCCCCAGCCCGTACCAGCCCGGCAGGTTGATCCGCGCCTGCGTCCAACTGAACACCCAGGGGATGGCGCGCAAGTCGTCGAACTCGAGCTCGGCGCCGTCGTGCCCGGCCCGGCTGACGGGGCGCGAGGCGAGGTTGAGCGTGCCCAGCTCGGGGAACGGCGTCGCCCGCTGGAAAAAGCGCAGCAGCGCCGGTTCCTCGCGCACCAGCGCGGCGTACGAACGGCGCGACGCCTCGGCCAGCCGCTCCATCGTCTCGACCCACTCCGGCGGCGGTTCGTCACCGTGAGGGCCGAGTGCGGAGACGAGGAGCGCGTGGATCACCTGCTCGAAATGACGCTCGGCGATGGCTGGGTGGCCGTAGCGGGCGAAGATCACCTCGCCCTGCTCGGTCACCTTGAGGATCGGCCGGCTCGCCGCCGGTGGCCGGGCCAGGATCGCCCGAC
>JBHOQZ010000056.1:0-1061 GCA_042408635.1 Chloroflexota bacterium | reverse complement strand
GCCGCCTCTCGCTGCGCGGTCTGGTCGGCCTCCTCAGCCGCGCCGACCTGCTCATCGCCAACGATACCTGGCCGCTCCACGTGGCGCGGGTGGTCGGCACGTGCACCGTCGGCATCTACTGGTGCGGCAACCTGATCGCCTGGGGCCCGATGACCCGGGCGCGCAACCGCACGGCGATCTCTTGGCGCCTGGAGTGCCCGCTCTGCGGCGCCAGCTGCACCGTCACCCGCTGCGACCACGCCGTCTCCTACGTCGACCTCGTCGAGGTGCACGAGGTCATGGCGCTCGCGAGCGACCTGCTGCCGCGCGAGGCGTAAGAACGACCGCGAAGGCGGCGCCGGGCCGCCGGCCGTGACCGACCGCAGGGCCACGGGCCATGGCGGCGCGGGGGCCAGCATCCCGCCGCGCCGGCAGGCAAGGTTCGAGCCGCGCTCGACTCGCTCGTCGTCGATGCCGCAGCCAGCACCCCGCCGCCGCGTCGGCAGGCAAGGGGGTCGGCCTGGCGCCCCGAGCGCCGGCTCGTCGACCGGCCGGGGCTGGCAGCCCGGCCAGGAGCCCGGCCCGGTCGCCCCCGGTCGAGCCCGAGCGCTGACTCGTCGACCGGCCGGGGCTAGCGGCCCCAACACGCGCGCGTCCGCCGGCCGCGCTACCGGAGGGGTGGGGAGGGGCAGTGCCCATGGCACCGCGCCAACAACCACACCGACCCCAGCAAGAGCTGGCACCGAGCAGTGGGGAGGGGCGGTGCCCGTGGCACCGCCCCTCCTGGCCTGTCGATTCTGCCGCCTCACTCGGCGCGCGGGGGCTGAGGCGGTGACGCCGGATCAGCGGCGCCGCAGGCGGCGACCCAGCAGCACGGCGCCGGCGCCGAGCACGCTCAGCGCGAGCCATTCCGGCCCTGCCGACAGGCCGCCCTCGTCGCCCGTCCGGGGCAGCTTGGCGACGGGCAACTGGGTCGTCGGCCGCTGCACCTGCGGCGGCGGTGGCGGCGGCGGTGCCGGCGTGGGCGGGGGCGGTGGCGGCGCCGGGGTCGCCGTCGGCGGCACCGATGTCGGGGTCGGCTG
>JBHOQZ010000055.1:0-1776 GCA_042408635.1 Chloroflexota bacterium | reverse complement strand
CCGCCCGCCGAGTACGACGCCGCCACCGAGCGGTTCTTCGGTGCGCCCAGGGCAAGCCCCGACGGCTGGGAGCGCGCCGTCGACGCGCAGGCGCGGATCGTGGCCGCCCTCGAACGGGTACTGCGCGCGGCGCCGCCCGGCGACATCGCCGTCGTCGCGCACGGCGGCGTCGGCACGCTCCTGCTCTGCCACCTCAAGGGCTGCCCGATCAGCCGGCGGGAGGATCAGCCCGGCCAGGGGCACTATTTCGCCTTCGACCGGGCGACCTGCGCCCTCCGACACGGCTGGCGCCCGATCGACGGGCCGGCCGACGGGTAGCGGGGGCGCGGCTGGAGCGTCGGGCTGACCGAAGCTGGTCGGCACGCCGCGTCGAGGTGCTGGGTGCCGGGTGGTCGTGGCGGCGTTCCTTGCCGGCCCGGCCTCCGGCGGCTGCCCGGTCGGGCGGCGGTCGAGTCGCGTCCGGGCCGCTGGCCGGCCGAGGCCCCGCCACAGCGCCGCGTCGAACCACCTGAATGCGCGGCCGTGGACGGGCCTGCGGGGAGTGTGACGGGCGCGGGCTAGGGGGAGGAGCCGAACCACTGGATGGTGCAGTAGTCGCGGAAGCCGAGCCGGCGGTAGATGCCGCGGCCCTGGGCGGAGGCGTGGAGGATGGCGGCGCGGTAGCCGAGCCGTTGCGCCTCGCACACCGCTGCTACCGTGAGCGCCGTGCCGAAGCCGCGCCCGCGCCGGGCCGGGACGGTGGCGACGTTGTAGATGCCGGCCACGCCGCCGTGCTGGAGGGTCGAGCTGGCGACGGGTTGGCCATCGAGGTAGCCGACGAAGTGGAGGCTCGGGGCGTCGTCGGCGTAGCCGAGGCAGCGGTAGAGGTCGAGGAAGGCGTCGTGGACGCTGGCCGGCGAGCCGAAGCCCTGGCACATCGCCGCCACGTAGTCGGCGAGTGTGCGGTCGTCGCGCACGCGCTCGATCCTCAGCCCGTCGGGCGCCGGTCCCGGCACGGCAAACTCCTCGAGCCGCAGCGCCATGCCGTAGGCATCGTCGAACTGGCGGGCGCCCAGCCGCCGGAGCCGGGCGGGCACGTCGGGTGGCGTGGTCCCCGGTCCCACCTGCCAGAACATACCCGCTCCGCGGCCCGCGAAGTAGGCCAGCGTCGCGATGAGGCGGGAGTCGGCGCGCTCGGGCGCGAGGCCGAGGCGGAACGCCCCGTTGAACATGCCGATGCTGGTGGGCGTCGAGAGGAGCAGCAGGTCGCCCTCGTCGCGCACCTCGGCGCCGCGCCAGCCGCCCCAGCTCAGGAACTGCGCGTGCAGGTTCGTCTCGATCGCCCGCGCCAGCGCGGGCGGCGAGAGATCCGTCAGCACCTCGCGCTCCACCATGGCCCGCCTCCCCTGCCGCCCGGCCCCGGCCGCGGCGGCCCAACCATCCTACAGCAGCGCGGGCAGCGAGCGGTCGAGCCCGCCCTTTCCGGTCGGCGCGGGGTTCCCCCTCGCCACGCGCCGTTGCCGCCGCTGGCGATGGTCGAGCCGGGCTGGCCGCCGCGTGCCCGGGCATGACCGCGCCCGTCGGGCCCGGCTACCGCGGCGCCGTCCGCCCGGCGGTTCCGTAACCGGCTCGTGGCGCGATCCCGGCCGCGAGCCGGGTTGAGCGCGGCCGCGGCGCGCGGCATAATGGTCGAAGGCTGGGCGCTACGTGGACAGGCCGCGGTGCGGGCCCGCAACGCCGACGGGCCGGCCGCCCGGCGGCGGCCCGAGCCTGCCCCGCTCGGCACAGCTTGCCGGG
>JBHOQZ010000054.1:0-9421 GCA_042408635.1 Chloroflexota bacterium | reverse complement strand
GCGACGGCCCGACCGCCGTCAACGCCTACATGAACGACAGCGGTGACGAGGCGTTTGCGGCCGACCTCCTGGCCGCCCCCGGCCCGCTGCCCGAGAGCGTGCGCCGCGAGATCGCCCGCCGCTTCCCGCACCTGGCCGCCTCGGCCGGCGACTACCCCGACCAGGACGATCGCCCGTCCGCCCGCGGCCGTGGCTGAGGCGATGCGCGCCGAGATCGTGGCGGTGGGCGAGGAGCTCCTGCTGGGCAAGGTGCTCGACGAGAACTCGCGCTGGCTCGCCGAGCAGCTCTCCGAGCTGGGCTTCGAGGTCCGCCGCTTCACCACTGTCGGTGACCGGTTGGAGGAGGTCGTCGACGCCTTTGCCGGTGCGCTCGCGCGCGGTGCCGAGGTCGTCATCTCGACCGGCGGCCTCGGCCCGACGCCCGACGACCTCACCGTCGCGGCGGCGGCGCACCTGGCCGGGGTGCCGCTCAGGCTCGACCGCGCCGCCCTCGACGAGATGCTGGCCCGCGCCACTCGGGCTGTCGGCACTCGGGCTGTCGCCCGAGAGACAGCGGGTGGATCAGAAGCAGCGGGTGGATCCGCTCGCCCGGAGCTCTTGCCCCTCTTCGAGAAGGTCGCCAGCCTCCCCGAGGGCGCGCAGACGCTGGCGAACCCCTCCGGCTGGGCGCCTGGAGTGCATCTGCGCGTGGGCGCGGGCGATCTCTACCTGCTGCCCGGCCCGCCGCGCGAGGTGCGCGGGATCTTCGACACCGACCTGCGCCCGCGCCTCGAACGCCGCTCGACGCGCAAGCGGGCGTCGCTACGCGCCGAGGTGCCGATGCGTGAGGCGATCCTCTCCCCGCTGATGCAGCAGGTCATGGCAAGCGTGCCCGACGTCTACGTCAAGGCCTACGTAGCCCAGCGCGGTGAGGACGGCTGGCTGCCGCTCGACCTCGTCGCCTTCGGCCCGAGCGAGGAGGCGGCCGCCGCCACTCTGGAGCGCGCCCGCGCCGAGCTGGCACGGCTGGTCGCCGAAGCCGGCTACCCCTTCCGCATCGCCGGTTGACGCTCTGTGGCGGAAGTTTTCAAGGCCACGCGGGGGCGAACCCCCGCGCGGCTCCGGGGGCTGGGGCGACCGCCCGTGAGCCGGTTGCAGCCGGCCGGCGAAAATGCCCGCACGCTTTCCGCAACCTCCATCACCCCCGGGCGGCGGCGCGCAGCGCGCATCATCTCCACAACGTCCACGGAGGGCGGCGCCGCTACGGTTGCTGGCGGGCGGTGTGGAGGCAGGGTTGGGGGCGGCGGGCGGGGAGCGTGAGCGTGAGCAGCGCGCCGGCGAACGGCGGCAGGCAGATCAGCGCCATGGCCGTGCCGATGCCGATCGTGTCGGCGATGCCGCCGAAGAGCGTGCTGGCCGCGCCCCCGATCCCGGCGCCCAGCCCGATCGTGAGCCCGGCCGCGAGCGCCGTCCGGTTTGGGATCAGCTCCTGCGCCAGCACTGTCGACGCCGAGATCGTCATCACAAGCGCGGCCCCGGCCAGGAAGATCACCGCCACGGCCAGCGGGTTGCCGGCCCCGGGGCCCGCGAGCTGGAGGAAGAGCAGCAGGAGCGGCGTGGCGCAGCCGAGCGAGGCCGCGATCACCGCCTTGCGGCCGAACCGGTCGGCGAGCGGCCCGCCCGCCAGCGTCCCGACGACGCTGCCGATCTGGAGCGCGGTGAGCAACTGGCTCGCCACCACCGCCGGCTGGCCCAGGAAGGTGACGAAGTAGAGCTGGATGAAGGTGAGCAGCCCCGCCTGCGTCAACTGCCGCAGCGCGAACACCCCTATCAGCGTGCCGACCGCGCGCCGGGTGGCCGCCCCTTCGGTCGAGCCCGGGGTCGACCCTGCCATCCCAGCCCGCGCGGCGGCCGTACCCGCGCTGGCGCTCGGAGCCGCCGCCGGCCGCGGCAGCAGCACGATCAGCAGCAGCGGCACCGCGACGGCCGGCAGGAGCAGGCTCCAGCCGCCCGGCCGCCCCGCCAGCGCGAGCAGCAGCCCCATGTACACCGGCCCGACAGCGAAGCCGAGATTGCCCCCGACCGCGAAGAGCGACATGCCGCTGGTCTTGCGCGCGCCCGCGAAGCGGTTGGCGAGGCGCGCCGCCTCGGGGTGGTACATCGCCACGCCCAGGCTGCTGACGACGACCCAGCCGAGCAGGACGGGATAGGCGGGCGCCTGACCCGCCAGTGCCAGGCCGGCGCAGGCGACCGCGCAGCTCACGGGCAAGAGCCAGCGCCCGGTCAGCCGATCGGCCACGTACCCCAGCAGCGGCTGGAGGATTGACGAGGTGATGTAGGCGACCGCGACGACGAACGCCGCCTCGGTGTAGTTGAGCGCCAGGTCGGCCACGAGCAGCGGCAGCAGGATCGGCAGCGCCCCCTGGCACAGGTCGACGGTGAAATGCCCCATGCTCAGCAGCCCGATCCCCAGCCGATTCATGCCGCTGGCTCCCCCGGCCCCCAATCCTGGGGGGTGATAGATGTTGCCGGCCCTGCCGGTGGGGGTGATGCGCACCCCGGCCCCCATGCCTGGTGGTGAAGGTCCCCGGCCTCGAGGGCCGGGCGTGATGCGCCCGCCATCCCCCCGAAGGCCGGGCGTGATGGATGGTCGGCGCGTGATGCCGGTGCGCATGATAGGCGGTGCGCCGGCGTGCCGCCAGGGACCCGGCATCGGCGGGTGGTCCGGGCGAGGCAGCTGCCGCAGACGGGCCGACGGTCAGCGAATCGTAGGTTGAGAGCTTGACACGACCGAAAGATTACATTAGATTAGCTACAAGGAAGACATTAGCGGCTATTATCTAGATAGCAGATCGAGCGGACCGGGCAGGGAGGGGGATCAGGCCCCGCCCGGCAGATCTGGGAAAAGAGGCACGTCATGCGCTATCAGATCGACCCCGCGCACTCCGACATCACCTTCTCGGTTCGGCACCTTGGCCTGGCTAGCGTGAAGGGGCGCTTCGAGCGCTTCAGCGGCTTCGTCGACTTCGACGAGGCCAACCCCACGGCGGCGCGTGCCGAGGTGACGATAGAGGCCGACAGCATCAACACCCGCGACACCAACCGCGACACCCACCTGCGATCGGCCGACTTCCTCGATGCCGAGCACTTCCCCGCGCTCACCTTCAGGAGCACGCGGATCGAGCTCGACAGCACGGAGGGCAAGGTGGAGGGCGAGCTGACCATCCACGGGGTGACGCGCCCGGTCGTGCTCGAGGTCGAGTACCTCGGTGCCACGCGCGACCCCTGGGGCGGCCAGCGCGCCGGCTTCCACGCCCGCACGCGGATCAACCGCCGCGACTTCGGCCTGACCTGGAACGCGGCGATCGAGACTGGCGCGCTGATCGTGGGCGAGGAGGTGCGCATCGACATCGACGTCGAGGCGGTCCACCAGATCGCCCAGCCCGCGGCCGCGTCCACGTCCGCCTGATCCCGAACCCGCAGCCCTCTGTGCGTCCGCGCCGGCCCGCTCCTCCCTCGGCCGGCGCGGGCGCACCTCTTGCGCCGCCCGGCTGCGCCACGAGCGCGATCGACCCCGTCCTGCCTGCCGCCGGTGGGCCGTTATGGACGGCTTCCGTCCCTCTGGCTGGGCCCTCACGGATGCCGTCGATGTCCTCTTTGCTCGTTCTAGGCCGTGTGTCCTCTAGGCCTGATGGTCCGAGGGGCGGCACGACAGGCGTTTCAGCGGTTGTCGGCGCCGCGTCCCACCCATCGGCCTACCCCCACGTTCCGAGGAGCGGCGCGGCCGGCGTTTCAGCGGTGCGCGCCTTTCCGGTAGTATGGCGCAACGATGGGAACGAGAGTGGCCGCGCCCGGATCGGCGCCTCGGGCCCGGCCGGGGTCGGCCGGACCGGGTGGGCGATGACCGCACCGCGCATCGTCGGGCTGGGCGGCTCGCTGCGCGCGGGCTCGGCGAGCCTGGTCGCGCTCCGCGCCGCGCTCGACGCCGCGCAGGCGGCCGGCGCCGAGACGCGCCTGCTGGACCTGCGCGAGCTGGCCCTGCCCCTCTACCGGCCTGACCTGGCCGCACCGGCCGACTATGGCACCCGCGTTGCGCCTCGAATCGAGCACTTGCTCGCGGTCAGTCGGTGGGCCGACGGCTTCATCTGGGCGAGCCCCGCCTACCACGGCTCCATGAGCGGCGCGCTGAAGAACGCCCTCGACTACCTCGAGTTCCTCCGGCGCGACGACCCGCCCTATCTGCACGGGCGCGTCGTCGGCCTGGTTGGCGTCGGCAGTGGCGCAATCGGCGCGATCAACGTGCTAACGCAGCTCACCCACGTCGCCCACGCGCTGCGCGCCAGCGTGGTGCCGCTGGCCGTGCCGATCACGGGCGCCGGCCGCGCGATCCGGGACGGTGCGGTCATCGACGCGGCGATCGCCCGGCGCCTCGACGGCATGGCGCGCGAGCTCGTCGCCCTGGCCAGGACGGCGCCCCCCCGGCCCCTCAATCCTGGGGAGTGACGCGACCGTCCCCCGGCCCTCGATGCTGGGGGAGTCGGCCCCCGGCCCCCAATGCTTGGGATACCATGGTCGCCCTCTCGATGCGCGTCACCGCGCCTTCTGGCACCCCACCGCTGAGCGGCTCCCAATGCTGGAGGTGCGGCGCTGGCGCTCGGATTGGGGGGCCGTCGCCCGGGAGCCGTTAAAAGGGGGTGAGGCCAGCGTGGGCAGGACACGCTGGCCTCGGGACGGAAGGAGTAGGGTCGGAAGTGTTCGGTTGTGGAGGCAGAGGGGGGACACGAGGGGGGCGTCACCGCTCGGTGTCGATCCGTCCGGCTCTCCCGTTTGGCCTCCTGACCTTCACCGCTCGGCTCTGATCGATGGCCAGATACTAGAGCGTTTGCACGCCCCCGTCTATCAAAGGACCCTCAATACTGTGTCAACTCCGCATCAACGCGCCGCTCAGCGGCGGCGCATCACCAGCAGTTGCCCCGCCAGGATGAGCGTCATCGACAGGATCAAGACGACCGCCGCCGCAGCGTTGATCACGGGTGAGAGCATGAAGCGGATGCGTGAGTAGATCACCAGCGGCAACGTCTGGACCCCGCTGCCGGCCACGAAGCTCGTGATCACGAACTCGTCGAACGAGACGGTGAAGGCGATCAACGCGCCGCCGATCACGCCCGGCAGCACGAGTGGAAACGTCACCCGCCAGAACGTGCGCCAGGGATCGGCGCCGAGGTCCTGGGCCGCCTCTTCGAGCGTGCGGTCGAACCCGTAGAAGCTGGTCAGGATCAGCGTGAGCGTGTAGGGGATGGCGTGGGTCACGTGGGCAAGCACGATCGTCGCGTAGCCCGTCTTGAGCCCGACGAAGCTGAAGTACATCAAGAGCGAGATGCCCGCCACGATCCCCGGTACCAGGATCGGCAGGTAGAAGAACGCCTGGAAGGCACGCTTGCCGGGCACGAAGGAGCGCGTCAGCCCGTACGCCGCCGACAGCCCAAGCACCGAGGTCGCCAGCGCCGACAGCAGCGCGATCGAGAGCGAAGTCGAGAATGCCGCCTGGAGGTCGCGGTCGCGCAGCAGCTCCTCGTACCAGCGCAGCGAGAACCCCTCGGGCGGGAAGCGCGTCAGCCCCGTCGGGTTGAACGACGTGATCAACACCATGACAATCGGCAGGAAGAGGAACGCGTAGACGATGCCGGTCCAGAGGTAGAGCAGGCGCTTGCCCCACTCGGGCGGGCGCGCCGCGCGCGGGCGCGTCGAGCCAGCAGCAGTCCGCTGGGCCGCCCGTGCCCCGGTGTCGGCGCTGGCCGGGGCGCGGGCCTCGGCCACCTCAGCCATAGATCGACTCCAGGTCCGCGAACCGCAGGAAGACGATGATCACCGCGACCACGATCGTGGTCAGCAGCATGGAGAGCGCCGACCCGAGCGGCCAGTTGAACGACTCACCGAACTGCTGGGCCGTGATGTTGCCAATCATCAGGTCGCTCGTCCCCCCGAGCAGTTGCGGGGTGACGAACGCGCCGAACACCGAGATGAAGAAGAGAAGCACCCCGGCCGCCACACCCGGCAGCGTCAGCGGCAACCCGACCCGCAGAAAGGTGCGCTGTGGGGAGGCGCCCAGGTCTTGGGCCGCCTCGATCAGCCGCGGGTCGATGTTGCGCGCCGAGGCGAAGATCGGCAGGATCAAGAGGGGCAGGAAGACGTGGATGAACCCGAGGATGACCGCGAAGCGCGAGTAGAGCAGCCCGAACTCCTGCACGCGCCCGGTCAGCGTTGTCGCCAGGCTCTCGATCAGCCCGTTCTTCTGGAGCACGCCGATCCAGCCGTAGGTGCGCACGATGTAGCTGGTCCAGAACGGGACAATCACCAGCAGTAGAAGGAGCACCTGGCGATGGCGCGGTACCAGCGCGCCCAGCGTGTAGCCCATCGGGTAGGCGATCACCAGCGCAATCGCGGTCGCCACCAGCGTGATCTCGATCGTGCGCTGAAGGATGCGCCCGAAGATCGGCCGGCGCACGATCTCGCCGTAGTTCGCCAGGGTGAACTCCGGCCGCATCACGCCGCTGGCGTCGAGCGTGTAGAACGAGTAGGCGAGCGTGATCAGCAGCGGCGCCCCCATGAAGAAGAGCAGCCAGAGCGTGGGTGGCAGCAGCGTCACCAGCGCCGCGCGCCGCTCGCGCTGCTCACTGCCACCGGATCGCCTGGTCGTCGGGGCGCTCGGTGCGACCGCGGCGCCGCGCGGCGTGGTGGTCACGGTCTCACCTCCTTCTCCCCGGCCGCGTGGGCACTACTCCGCCAGCAGCACGGCGCCGTCGAGTCGGAACCCGACCTGTACCTCGCTGCCGATGGGGTGGATGTCCTCCTCACCGCGGATGAGCGTGTCGGCCTGGAGCGTCGAGCCGTCGATCAGCCGCAGCGTGTACGCCATGAAGGCGCCCTTGTAGACGCGGTCCAGGATCGTCGCGCGCCAGCGGTTAGGCACGTCCAGCTCCCGCCCCACGAACAGCTTCTCCGGCCGAATCGAGAGCGCCACGCTCGTGCCGGGGCGCGGCGGGGTGGCGTCGTTGCCGCTCGCTGGCGCTGGTCCGGGCGGGCGCAGCGCCACCCGCGCCGGCCCGGCCGGCAGCGCTACCAGGACAGTGTCCCCGTTGGCCTCACTCACCGTGCCCTCGATGAGGTTGTCGGCGCCCAGGAAGGAGGCGACAAAGCGGTTCTTCGGGCGCTCGTACAGCTCGCTCGGCGTGCCCATCTGTTCGATCTTGCCATCGCGCATCACCGCGATTGTGTCCGACATCGTGAGCGCCTCTTCCTGGTCGTGGGTGACGTAGATGAAGGTGATGCCGACGCGCGCCTGGATGGCCTTGAGCTCGATCTGCATCTGCTTACGCAGCTTCAGGTCGAGCGCGCCCAGCGGCTCGTCCAGCAGCAGCACCGTCGGCTCGAGCACCAGTGAGCGCGCCAGCGCGATCCGCTGCTGCTGGCCGCCGGAGAGCTGCCGGGGTCGCCGCTGGGCGACGTGGGGCAGGTCGACCATCGTCAGCGCTGCCTCGACCCGCCGCCTGATCTCGTCGCGGGGCAGCCGCCGCTCGCGCAGCCCGAAGGCGACGTTCTCAAAGACGGAGAGATGGGGAAACAGTGCGTAGTTCTGGAACACCATCGAGGAGGGGCGGCGATAGGGTGGCCGGGTGCCCATCGCCTCCCCCCGGATGAAGATCTCGCCGGCATCGGGGAACTCGAAGCCGCCGATCATGCGCAGGGTCGTGGTCTTGCCGCAGCCGCTCGACCCCAGGAGCGTCAGGAAGCGGCCCCGCGCGATCCCGAAGCTGACGTCGTCCACGGCCAGGACGTCCCCGAAGCGCTTGGTGATGTGGCGCAGCTCGACATCGTACTCGGGCATCGGCGCCCCGTCAGCTCAGCTTGACCTCGTTCCAGAGGTCGTCCATCTTCTTCTGCATCTCCTGGGGCACGTCCTCAGCGATGTAGAGCTTGGCGCCTTCAGGTGGCAGCAGCTTGCGATTGTCCTCGTCGCTGAGCAGCTTGTGCGCCGCCTCGTTGACGGTGTCGTAGCGCATCAGCGTCATCTCCTTCGCCATGATATCGGGCCGCAGGAGGAAGTCGATGAACCGATGCGCGTGCTCGACGTTCTTCGCCGTCCTGGGGATGCCGAAGCAGTCGACGAAGACGAGGCCACCTTCCTTCGGGATGGTCCAACTGACCGTGCCGCCGACGTCGTTCGCATTGACGGCGCGGGCGGAGGTCAGTTCGCCGATCACCACTTCCTTGTTGACGAAGAGCTCCATCCCGTTCTGGTAGTCGACCCAGTACTTCTTCACCAGCGGCTTCTGCTCCATGAGCAGGGCCTGGATCTCGTTCCACTTCGTGATCCGGTTCGGGTTATCCCCGAGCATCAGCGCACCGATCGCCGTCATGGCGCGCGACGAGTCGTGCATCGTGATCTTGCCGGCATATTGCCTGTCCCAGCAGGCATACCAGCTATCCGGTGTGCCGGGCACCTCGATGTAGTTCCAGACTAGCGCGTAGTAGACGCGCGAGAAGGGAACCGCGTAGGTGCCGCCGTCCTTGATGTAGATCTCGCGGTGCTGGAAATCGCGATAGATGTTGCTGTAGTTGGGCACCTTGCTCAGGTCGATCGGCAGGAAATAGCCCTGCGCCATGCCGCGCTGCACCCATTCCGTCGTCGGGATGCAGAAGTCGAAGCTCTCCCCCGCCTGGATCTTCGCCCACCACTCCGAGTTGGCCGAGTAGGTACCGAGCTGGATGACCTTGATCCCCGTCTCCTGCTCGAAGATCGGGTAGACCTCCTTAATCCAGTTCTGGTACCAGTTGTAGATCACCAGCTCCCCCGCCTGCGCCCCGCGCAGGGAAGCGGGTGTGTCCACCCAAGGCACGCCTGCGGCGCTCGCGGGCCGGGCCGCGGTCAACCCGAGCACCGCGGCGCCGAGTGCTGCGCCCGAGAGCTTCAGGAAGGCGCGCCGCGAGCTGCGCGGCGCCGGCCCACAGGCATTGTCCCCGGTGGTCGTGCCTCCTCGATCGATCATGGTTGCCTCCTCATCACGGCTGCGTCTACTGCTGGATCATGGTTGGGTCTACTGCTGCTGCGGCTCTCTCCCCACCCGCGAGCGCGCGGCGGGTGACGCCGACGCCGGGTCCGCGGCGCGCGGTCGTGTCGCCGGGCGCGCAGCCAGCGCAGGGCCAGGCGTCAGGATTGTAGCAGGTGTGGACCACTCTCACGTCGCCACGCCGCAGAAGCGCATGGCGGTCACCGCCTGGATCCCGGTCGCCAGGATCAGCTCGTCGAGCGAGATGTGCTCGTCCGGGTAGTGGGCGACCGAGACGTTGCCCGCGCCGAACAGGATCGCCGGGACGTGGGCGAGGTTGGTGAAGAGCCGCATGTCGGCGCCCCAGGTCACGCCCTCGATCGCCGGCGGTCGCC
>JBHOQZ010000049.1:0-4157 GCA_042408635.1 Chloroflexota bacterium | reverse complement strand
CACCGCCGGCACCGGCGGCCGGGGCCGCCGCGGCCGCCATCGGCGCCGCCATGGCGACCGGGGCCGCGCTCACGCCGAACTCCTCCTCGAAGAGCTTGACGAGGCGGTTGAGCTCGAGGACGTTGAGCTCCTTGATCTGCTCGAAGATCTCCTGCGCGGTAGCCATCTCTGCGTGTTCTCCCTCTGCCTATTTCCATGTCCGCCGGGTCGCGACCCGGCGCGTTGGCGACGGCCGCCGCGGGCCGCCGTTGCGCTGCCTGCCGTTCGCAGCGGGACAGGCCGTCTAGACAAGCCGTCTAGGCTGCCTCGCCGCTGCCGCCGAGCTGGTCCGCGCGCGCCTGGAGCACGCGCGCCAGCGCCTGGAGCGGGTAGTTGAGCGCGTAGGCCATCTGCGTGATCGGGCTCTGCAGCGCGTGGGCGGCGCGCGCCATGGGTGCCTGGACGTGACCCGCCAGCCGGGCGATGATCTGCGGCTTCGGCGGCAGGTCGAGCACCTCGTTGATCTCGCCGGCCGAGAGGAACTGCTTGCCCAGCAGCCCGCCCTTGATCGTCAGCGCGTTGCGGCTCGTGCGCGAGAAGTCGCTCAGGATGCGGATCGGCGGCCCGAGCTCGCCCTGCACGAAGGCGACCGCGGTCGGCCCCGAGAGCGCGGGCTTGACCGCCTCGCGGCCGAGCCGCTCGGCGGCGAGCCGCAGCAGCGTGTTCTTGGTGATGCGATAGGTGGCGCCGGTGGGGCGCAGTTCGAGGCGCAGGCGCCGCAGATCGGGCGTGTTCACGCCGCGCACCTCGGTCAGGATCGCGAGGTCGCTGCGCTCGATCAGCTCCACCAGCTCCTCGACCGTCTCAGCCTTCTTCGAGGCCGGCATCTTCGTCGGTGGCATCGTCTCCTCTCACCTCCTCCCGTCGTGGTTTGGCCCTGTGACCATGGCGAAGGCCCCTACGCCACGCCGACGTGGGTCGCAGGGGCCTCTCTCGATCAAGCCGGGACGCCACGCCAGGGCGTGGCCGGTTGAACCGATCCTAGGAGACCCGGACCTCGGCAGGCCGGCGCTCAACGCCGCTTCGCCTCCGGCTGGAGTGACCTGCTGTCTTCGGCGCGGGATGCGTCTTCACTTGTTCGCGAGGTATTGTACCTCGCCGCCGCGAGGTGCGCCAGCGCGGCGGGCCAGCCGCTACTGGCGCGCGCCGGCGGCCGCGAGCGCGGCACCCAGGTCGAGCCGGATGCCCGGGCCCATGGTCGGCGCCACGGTCATCGCGCGGATGTACTGGCCCTTGGCGCCCGAGGGTTTGGCGCGTACGATCGCCTCGACCATTGCGCTCAGGTTTTCTTCGAGCGCCTGTGGCGCAAAGTCGACTTTGCCGATCGGCACGTGGATCAGCGCCGTCTTGTCGAGGCGAAACTCGACGCGACCCTTGCGGGCGTCGTTGATGGCGCGCGGCAAGTCGTCGGCCTGGACAACGGTGCCGGCCTTCGGGTTCGGCATCAGCCCACGCCGACCCAGGATGCGACCGAGGCCCGACTTGCCCAACTTGCCCATCATGTCGGGCGTGGCGAAGGCCACGTCGAACTCGAGCCAGCCGCCCTGGATCTGCTTGATCAGGTCGTCGGAGCCGACGTGCTCGGCGCCGGCCTCGCGCGCGATGCGCGCCGCCTCACCCTCAGCGAAGACGAGCACGCGCACCGTCTTGCCCAGGCCGTTGGGCAGGAGTGCCACGCCGCGCACCTGTTGATCGGCGTGGCGCGGGTCGACGCCCATGCGCAGGTGCAGCTCGACCGTGCCGTTGAAGTTGGTGTAGGAGGTGCGCTTGACCAGGTCGACCGCCTCGGTCGGCGTGTACTGCCGATCGCGCTCGACCAGCTTGGCGACCTCGAGGTACTTCTTGCCGTGCTTCTTTGCCATCGTTCTCTCCCCGTGGTCTTGGCGGAGCCGTCGCGGCTCCTCCCACTGCTTGCCATTCTGCCGCCACACCTGGGGGACGTTACACCCCGTCCCGGCCTTATGGTCGTTGCGAACGTGTTCCGGCAGTCGCCTGCCGCCCGCCGCCCGGGGGGTCACCCCCGGGCTCAGGTTGCGAAGCCCCCTGCGGAGGCTGGGACGCGTCCTCGTGAGCCGGCTCCGGGCACCCCACCCGCAAGCGGGTACCCGGCGGGTGGGGCTTGGCAGCCTGAGCGCGGGGATTGATCCCCGCTCAGGCTGGTGTGGTCGTTTCCGGCTGACGTTCGCAACCTCCATCAGCCGGCCCGCCGTCCCCTGGCGCGGGACCTCAGCCCAGCGGCCGCACAGCCGACCGAGCTGCCAGCGCTAGGCGGTGATCTCGATCCCCATGCTGCGGGCGGTGCCCTCGATCATGCGCATGGCTCCCTCGACATCGTTGGCGTTGAGATCTTTCATCTTGAGCTCGGCTAGCTCGCGCAGCTTGTCGCGGGTGATGGTGCCCACGCGCTGGCGGCTCGGCGTGCCCGAGCCCTTCTCGACGCCGGCGGCGCGGCGCAGCAGGTCGGCCGCCGGCGGCGTCTTGGTGACGAAGGTGAACGAGCGGTCCTCGTAGACGGTGATCTCGACCGGGATGATGAGGCCGGCCTGGCCAGCGGTGCGCTCGTTGTATTCCTTGCAGAAGCCCATGATGTTGATGCCGTGCTGGCCGAGCGCGGGGCCAACCGGCGGCGCAGGCGTTGCCTTGCCCGCGGCGATCTGGAGCTTCACGATCGCCTTGACCTTCTTTGCCATCTCTCCCTCGTCACACGAAATGCGTCAAGTGTAGCGGCGCGACGCCCTACACCTGACGCATCACGCGGTCACTCTGGCGGTGTCAGCGTCTCGATTACGCCTTCTCGACCTGCAGGAAGTCCAGCTCGAGCGGGGTCTCGCGGCCGAAGAAGGAGACGAGCACCGTCACCTTGCCCCGCTCGTGGTTGATATGGTCGACTACGCCGATGAAGTCGGCGAACGGACCGTCGATGACGCGCACGCGCTCGCCCGGCTGGAAGCTGATGCGCACGCGCGGCGCCTCAGCGGTCATCTGCTTGAGGATCGCGTCAACCTCGTGCTGAGGCAGCGGCACCGGCTCCTCGCGCGAGCCGACGAAGCCGGTGACGCCGGGCGTGTTGCGCACCACGTACCAGGCCTCGTGATCCATGATCATCTGGACGAGTACGTAGCCGGGGAAGACCTTACGCTGCACGGTGCGGCGCTGGCCGTCCTTGACCTCGACCTCGTCCTCGACGGGCACGACGACCTTGAAGATGCGGTCCTTCATGTCCATCGAGGTGATGCGCCGCTCGAGGTTGGTCTTGACCTTGTTCTCGTAGCCGGAGTACGTGTGGATCACGTACCACTTGGCATCGGGCGGCACCGTGTCGGCGGGCTGCGCCGGGGTCGTGCTGTCCGCGCTGGCCTCAGGCGGCTGATCCGCATCGCCCTCGGGCGGGCGCTGCTCCGCCGCCGCGACCGTGTTCGTCTCCATCGTTTGCCACTCCCGTCCCACCGCCCGCGCGTTGCCGTGCCCGTCTGCCTGGCGCCTGCCGCGAGCGCGCCGGGCTACTGCTGCAGCAGCAGCCGGAACACCTGCTCGAAGATCGCGTCGATGCCGCCCAGCACCACGCCGACGGCCACCGAGACCGCCACCACCACCACCGTTAGGTTCTTCACCTCGTCGCGCGTTGGCCACGTGACCTTGCGCAGCTCCGAGCGAACCTCGCGGAAGAACCGGACGATGCCGCCATCGCCGAGGCGCGGCCGCGGCACCGCGACCGGGGTACGGGACGGGGCAGGCGCTGCCGGGCGGGCCGTCGTGCGTCCACCGGCCGGGGAAGTCGTGCTCGTCGTGTTCGTCGTTGCCACCTGGTTATCCCTTCTCCGCGCCGCCGCGCCCGGGGCGGCGGCCTGCACCGGCACCCGGAGCCCGGTGCGGCAGACCGGCCCGCACCGTTACCGCGTCTCCCGGTGCGGCGCGTGCGTCCGGCACCGC
This sequence comes from Chloroflexota bacterium, assembly GCA_042408635.1. Lineage (GTDB taxonomy): Bacteria > Chloroflexota > UBA6077 > FW602-bin22 > JBHOQZ01 > JBHOQZ01. Next base: position 188 of record JBHOQZ010000049.1, on the reverse strand, counting down.
GGGCAGAACTTGCGCAGCTCCAGCCGCTCGGGGTCGTTGCGCTTGTTCTTCGTCGTGGTGTAGTTGCGCTCCTTGCACGTCGTGCAAGCTAGGGTGATGATCACCCGCGCCTCGCCCTTCTTCTTTGCCATAGCTTAATGTACTCCATTCCGGGCTGCAGCGCGGGCTCGGTCGGGGTTCGCCCCGAC